>CAYUIL010000011.1:0-17855 GCA_964444715.1 uncultured Pirellulales bacterium
CGTGATGGCTGATAACTGGCTTGTGACCGGCCCCGAGATACCGATACCAGGCGACTTCGATGCCGACGAAGATGTGGACTTCTCTGATTTTGCCGAATTCGGTCTGGCCTGGTAGGTCGTGCAGTCCTTTTCATCCTTCGCCCCCGTTGCGGTCTTGCCGGCCTCCGCGTCTCTCGACGCGAGTCGAGGCGGCAGGCGACAGCAAGCCACGGGGGCCACGGAGAATGGATGCGCAGCTCGTCCGCCATAGGCAGATAAATATCGGTTACGTTTAACGTAAGACGGTTGACGAAATTTATCCGCCTGCTGCGGACAAGAAGTAAAAAAAGAAACTCACGGATTATTTTTTGGTGTCGTTGTTTGACTGAGGGGCGCCGATGTTCAGTTTCTCGATGAGGCGGTTGAGCTGGCGGCGTTCGATGCCTAAGATTCGAGCGGCGGCGATTTTCCGGCCACGAGTGTATTCGAGGGTCTTTGTGATGACCCTGCGTTTGACGTCGTCGAGGGTGGGCAACTGGTCTTTGGGATAAGAGGGGGTATCGGATATTATGATTTCAAAGGGCATAACGGCCGGCAGGATTTCCCGGCTCTGCGTCAGCACATAAGCCCGCTCAACGGCGTTTGCAAGCTCGCGGACGTTTCCGGGCCAGGCGTAGTTAAGCATCAGCCGTTTAACCGGTTCGCTGAACACCTTGGCCGGCTCACCGTAAAAGACCGCCTGATTTTGCAGAAAATACTCCGCCAAAGGCAGTATGTCTTCCTTGCGATGGCGCAGCGGAGGCACCTCAAGGCGAACGACGTCGAGCCGATAATAAAGGTCGGAGCGGAAAGTCCCCCGCCTGACCATCTCCTGCAGGTCCCTGCAGGTCGCGCACAAGACACGAACGTCAACGGTATAGGATTTGGTCGCCCCCAGTGGCGTAACGCGTTGCTCCTGCAAAACCCGCAGCAGCTTGGCCTGCAGCTCGAGGGGAACTTCGCTGATTTCATCGAGGAATATGGTGCCGCCGTCGGCTGCTCTGAAAAAACCGAGCGTGCTGTCAACGGCGCTTGTGAATGCGCCTCTTACGTGGCCGAACAACTGGCTCTCAAACAATTGTCCCGTAAGAGTGGTGCAGTCAACGGGCACAAAGACGTGACCAGCGCGGTTGCTGGCGGCGTGGATTTGCCTTGCGACCATTTCCTTGCCCACGCCCGTCTCGCCTTTAATGATTACAGGGCATTCGCGCGAAGCAATTGCCTTGATGACCTCAAGTACTGAGTTAAACGCCGGCGAACCGCCGATGAATTCCGAGTGGGTACGGATTGTATGCGCGCGGTCCCTACCTCGCCCGCCGAGGTCTTCTTCCTTGAAGCGCAATCCCCCTGCTCCGGGAGGCATCTTAAATGAATGCTCGTCCATCACCTTCGCTGAAACTCCTTAGTGCAGGTAAAAAGCCCCTGCACAGCGACATACCCGCCTTATTGGTGAGGAGCACTCTCCGTGCAGATGAGAGTACTCTCTCCCGTTTCTTCAAAACCAATATTACGGCATCCAGCGAAGAAAGTCAAGCGAATTATAGGACGTTCTTAATTTTTTTCGCCCCAGTTTCAACTTTTTCGCAATGGGCAAAGCCGGGTTGCCCGTAACTTCTTTCGCCTCAAGCACTTAGGCGTTAACGGCACAATAAGTGCTGGTTACCGGCACACTTGATACGAGGCATGCAGAAACAAGGTTCTGAAATTTCCCCCCTGCCGGGCCTGCGGGGACAAGACCGGTGGTTACTTTTCGGCCAAATCGAAGGGCCCGCCTTGAGCAAGGTCGAAGGGAGAAATGTAATCGCCGTGCTTGTGGGCGGCTGCCTTGAGCCGACTCCTCGCCTCATCAAATGTGCGAAAGAGAATCTGCGGAGTATCGGGCACCTTCTCCCTGTAAACTTTCTCGACGCGGTCGAGCTTGGCAAGGTTTTCGGGGATACGAATGGTGAACTGCCGAACATAGTCATCCCGCGTGAAATCCCTGCTGAGGTGCTGCCTGAACAGCCGGGCCAAATCGTCATATATCGGGACAAAGCCGGTCGGCGTTTTGAGCACACCCACATCGCCGTTTACGCGAAGCTCAGCCCAGAGAATCCAAACAAGCTTGTCGGCCATACCGTTGAGGTATTTGCCGTCTTTGCCTCTGAGAAAGTAGTTGACCGAAAAGACAAGCGGCGGTTTTTTAACGCCGTTTGCGAAATCAAGATTGATTTGCACATACCTGCCAAGGGGTATGGAAACGAAGTCGATGTTGGACATAAGGTTGAAGGTCCTGACGCCTTCTTTGCCGAGTGTGGCAGCGGTGGTTTCGGATTCGATGGCGGCTCCTTTGAGGATGATACCCTCGTTCCAGTTGAACGCCTGCTCAACGGGCACCCAGGTGTCGCTGTCTCGTCCGCCGTAAACAATCCCACCAACCAGCACCCCTTCGGGTTCGTCGAGTAAGGGGTCGCAGTTGGCCAAGTCGGGGATATTGAGACAGTATCTGGCGTTTTTGTGTGAAGCAGTAATCTCGTTTCCTTTATCATCTTTTGTGCCTTCGAGCCACTGGCCAGAGTGATTGATTCCCTTTTTTGGCAGCTCCCGGCCCATGCCGAGCCAGTGAGGTTTGTTGTCAACGAGCAGGACGTTGGAGAAAATCACTTCTATGGGTTCTGTCAGTGCCTCGTAAATGATGGGATCGTCTTTCGAATTGACATCCCGAATGATGCCAAAGATACCCTTTTCGACATTGGCGCATCGCATCTGGCCTTCTTTTTTTCGCAGGTAGGCGATGTCATCTCCGACGATGGTCTGTCCCGGCAGCATTGAGGTGGAGGTCTTGCCGCAGGCCGACGGGAAGGCGCCGGTGAAATAAGTAACCCGGCCTTTGGGGCCGTGAACGCCCATAACAAACATATGCTCGGCAAGCCAGCCCTCGCGTGAGGCTTTTTGAATAGCGAGCCGAAGAGCAAGTTTTTTAAGCCCTATGGTGTTGCCGCCGTATTGCGTGTTGACGCTGTAGACCATTTCCTCTTCGAGGTCGATGTAGACCCGGCGTTTGTCAACGTTTTTACTGACAAATTTCTCAAGCTCGCCTTCAGAGTGAAGAAATCTGAAGAAATGGGGACTATCGCCAATCTTTTTGAACTGCTCGTAACCAGGCCGATATAGGATACTTTCGCTGTGTGCAACGTACGGCGAATCGGTTATCTGGATGCAGGGAATAGCAAAATCGGAGCCGATTGGGCCGAGTGCCCAGAAACAAATCAGCATCTCTCTGTCGGCCATTGAGTTCTTCAGAAACCCGCGGACCTCCGCAACGCCGGCCTGCTTTTCGACAGATTTCAAACTCTCACCGAGAGAGGAGCCGGTGGGAAGGAGGTATCTGGTGCTGAACGTGTCGCGTCCCTGGTCGTGGTAGCCGTCGAAATGGCAGGTATGGCCTTTTATATCAAGAGGTATTTCCTCGCCGTTCTTTATGGCAAGGGCACGGATGTATGCGACGTCGTCAGGAGAATCGGTGCAAACGTATACAGAGCTGGGGTCAGTCAGCTCAATGGCATCCGCCACAAAGCGGTGCATCTTCGAGTTAGCAATCGCAATCAATCGCTCGTAGTGTTTGCCTGTCAGCTTCCTTTTCAAAATGTCTTTTACTTCACCAGCCATATATCCTCCTATGGATTTATTGGCTCAAAAAATCGCAAGAGTATACACAGTGCCCCCGAAGCCCGTCAACCTGTTTTTTTGACAAAAACCTTAACCGCAGAGGCCACAGAGTTCACAGAGATTTTCTGTTTTATTTGCAATCCGAAATTGGAAATCTGTCCCTTGCCCCGGCGGGGCTATGCTTGCTCGCCTCGGCATAGCCGAAGGCGAAGCTAGGCGCCGGGCTCCCGGCCCGGCAGGTTGATATTATACCAGATACGAGTCGCAAGTTCAATAATTATCCAATTGAATTTTGGGTGTTTTTGGGTTATACGCTATTGGCTGATATTAGACACGGATTAACACGGATTTACACTGTTTATAATTTATTTCCGCCAACGCTTACGCTTCGGCGGATAAATCTCTGCGTTCTCCGTGGCTAAACTTCTTTTTGTTAGAGTTTTTTAGAGGAACGGTAAATGGCGCAGCGGAAGAAACTCAGAGAACGGCTGGAAGGCAGGAGCAGGTTTGTTGTAGTTGCGGAGCTTACAGGCGGGCCCAATTTCGACTTCGGTCCCATCAGCAAGTTCCTGTCCGCCTTCAATGAGGCAGGCCTTTCTGTCATACCTGCCAGCTTTGATTTTGCCGGCATCACGCTGCCGCAGAACCCAGGGGGCACGCCGAACATCGAGCCGGCCTATGCGATAGAGAAATTGTTCGCCGAAAAACTGTTGGGCGAGCTCGACTGCATACCACATATATCCTGCAAAGACCACAATGCAAACGCGATAGTCAACTCGTTGGTCGGCCTGAGAGCTTCGAATATAGAAACGATACTTGCCCTGACAGGCGACAAGCCCATCGCGGCAAAGAGCGTCTTCGAGCTTGACAGCATAGGACTGCTTCAGTTGGTCAGGGATATGAACAACGAGTCGTATATAAAGGCCAGACCACAGGACTTAGACAGGGTTCACCAGTTTTTCCCCGGGGCAGCGGTGTCGCCCTTCAAATACACCGAGGCGTCGCAATTGCAGCAGTATTACAAAATGGTGAAAAAGATTGCCTGCGGCGCGAAATTTTTGATTACGCAGGTCGGCTGGGACTGGAAAAAATCGCAGGAGCTTTTCAAGTACCTCAGTAAGAACGGGCTGAACATCCCCGTTATAGGCAACGTTTATGTATTGAGCACGACAACGCCGGCGCCGCGCCTGATGCACGACATCAAGCTTACCGGCTGTTTCGTAAGCGACCAGCTTTTGGCCAAACTCTACTCGGAAAGTGCAACCCAGCACGTCGAAAGGGCCGCCCAGCAGGTGGCGATGTATAAATCGATAGGCGCGGCAGGCGTCGATATCGGCGGTGTCCGCGACTTCGATACATTCGTCGGCATCCTGCAAAGGGCCGACGAAATCGGCGGCAACTGGGAACAGTTCAAGGACAATTTGTGCTGGCCCGCGAAGGACGCTTTCTACCTTTATGACGAGGCGGGCAGGCCGGCAGTGCTATCCAGGCCACGCAAGACGTTCAAGCACAAATTCTTCGATTTCTTCCATCGGGCCGTTTTGAACCCGGATTATCGCGGCTTCCACGCATTTAAGTATGTGATGGCGGCGCTGGGGACCGAAAAAGGCAAGGGAGCGGTTTACAAATTGTTCAATGCAGCCGAAGGTGGCTTTAAGTATCTCGTGTTCGATTGCGAGGCCTGCGGCGACTGTTACCTGCCGGAAAACTTCGGGCTTTGCACAATCGGCGGCTGCGAAAAAGGTATGGCCAACGCACCCTGCGGCGACGCGACCGCCGAGGGCAAATGCGGCAACGACCTCGAACGAGTGTGCATCGGCGAGCTTATCTACCAGGCAGCAGCGTCCGAGGAACAAGGACTGGAAAAACTCCAGAAGATTATCAATAAGCCCAGGGTTCATGCCCTCGAAAATACGGCGTCAATCCTGAACTACCTGTTTGGCAGGGACCATACGATGAAGAACCCCATTATTTTCGCAGGCGAGTCCATTCACGCGTCCATTCCCAAGGCAGGACAAATAATGAGGCAGTTGGCGCGGCTCGGCCAGGACGCCTATACGAAGCCGAGCGGGCCGCTCAATTATATCAGGGCGCTGATAGAATCGCAGGCCAACGACGGCGCCGATTACATAGCGGTCAACGTGGACGTGTTCGGCGAAGACGACGCGCAAGTCGCGGTGAATATGATGCGCGAATACGTTAAGCTGGTTCGCAACTGGGGCAAGGATGTCCCCATCTGCGTTGACAGCGGCAACAACGACGTGCTGGTCGCCGGACTTAAAGAGTGGTTCAACACCGACCAAAACGTCAAACAGCCGCTCATAAACTCCATCAAGGTTTACACGATGGATAAGTTTCTGCCGTTGAAAAAGGACTACGACTATGCCTTTGTCGGGCTTTTGATAACCGAAGAAAAACCAACTGGTCCCGGCGGCTCATACTCGGTGGACGAGCTGCATTCGCTTGCGAGACAGCTTTTCGACAAGGCGGTCAGGCAATACGGTTTCAAACCATCCGAAATCTTTTTCGACTCAACTGTATTTCCGCTGGCGATTGATATGCCGATGGAGCCGGGCATCCCCGGCTACACCTACCGCGCCTTTGAGACCATAAGGAAGATAAAGGCCGACGCGATGCTGAAAGGCACGCACTGCTCATTAGGCGTCAGCAATAGCGTCCGCGAGCTGCCCGGACGCAGAATCGGTGTCTGCCGGGCATATCTGGCAAAGGCAATGGAATATGGTCTTGACGCTGGAATCGTCAACGTCGCCCATCACTATGGGCAGGTCCCTCCCGACCCCGACCTGCTCAAGCTGGTTGACGCATACGCAAAGATGGACGGCTCCGCGGAGGCCACCAACAGGGCGATGGATTTGATGGCCAAATTCTGCCGCGAAAACCGCAAGCCGCCGGCGTAAAAAACCCTTTCTCACCGCCGAGAACGCAGAGACCGCAGAGAATTTTTGGACACGGACAAACGCTGAAAATTTTGCGGCAAAAAAGTTGTGATTTGCACTCAGGAGCAATGGAGCGAGTCCAAATACAACAAAAGTAGAATGTCCCCTTTTCTCCCCTTTCTCTCTTATATCGCTCTATGCTGTTTTCTCGCTCACTTATTTGTTTCACTCAGACATCGAGGGTATACGAAACTTCTCATCATATTTACGCTCTAAGTAGTAAATCCCAGAGGTGATAATAGAAGAAAAAACAAAAACAAAAAATACTAGGAAAGTAAGATACGCCTTACGAAAAAAGATTGCAGCCAGTATAAACAAAAGAACTACAGGCAAAACTGAAACTAATGCTTTAGACCAACTCCTCGAAAGAACGAATATGCCTTCCTTAGCTAGGCGAAAATAAGCCATTAATTTTATGGTTCCAAGTATGAAACCACAGGCTCCACCAACGAACGCTTCCATAACATACAGATTACCTTTTAAGAAAATCCATGCTACTCCGACCAAGGTTATAATCCAGAATTTAAAATGCATTTTCATTAAGTACATGATTCTTTTCCCACTTTATGAAATTCTATATCCAACCTTTGTCAAAGAAAAGAGGGAAGAAAAGGGGGACATTCTCTTTTCTCGCTTTTCTCGGTTATCTTATCGTTACTGAGCCGAAGCTGGTTTTGAGGTTTAGTTTGCCGTTGCCTTCGCCGACGGTACCCGTCAGCCGGGTCTTGCCAACATCGCCTTTTATCATAAGCGGCACTTGCGTATTGATTTTGCCGAAGCTGGTCTCAATGACAACCTCGCCGGCAAAATTAGTTGGGACATCCGCATCAATGCCGCCGTAAGAGGTTGTAATCTTCGCCGACAGGTCGCTGGGGCAGGTATCGGCAAAGCCGACCTCGATATCGCCGAAGCTCGATTTGGCTGCAAAGTCAGAACAGGTTATCTGGCGGCAATCGACCTTGCCGTATGATGTGTCTAATTGCACCCGGCCGGTGATTCCTTCCGCGACGATATCCCCGAAAC
This sequence comes from uncultured Pirellulales bacterium, assembly GCA_964444715.1. Classification (GTDB taxonomy): domain Bacteria; phylum Planctomycetota; class Phycisphaerae; order Sedimentisphaerales; family Anaerobacaceae; genus Fen-1362. The sequence continues at coordinate 7,647 of CAYUIL010000011.1, forward strand.
TCGTGTTTGCGATGACGTTGCCTCTGATGTTTGTAAGTTTGATTTCGCCGTGGGAGCTTTTGCACTTTATACCCGTCTTCGTCGGCACGACGATATTGTAGCTTATCATAATGCTGCGATGGTTCCTGACGTGCGGCTTTTCGGCCCTGACAACCAGCGTCTTTCCCTCCGTTTCAAGTTTTATATGCGTCTGCTCCGCAAGGGACCTGGCCTCGTCAGCCGTCGGGGCCTGCCCCGTAATCCTGGCTGTAACGTTGCAGTCGCTGGTCTCGGCCCCGCTGACGGTTATTTCCCCGTAGCTCGTATCGACGTTTATCTGCTCGGCCTCCGCCATTGCCGCCGATACCTGCTCAGTCCTTTCATATCTCTCCTGGTTCCACCACCCAAAGTCGATGCAGCATCCGCAGACGGTGATAGCCGCGACAAGGACGCAACAGGCCAATAAAGCGGTAGGCAAGTAACCTTTCATTGTCATCTCCTTAAATCCATAAGTAATTGTTACAGTATTGTCCCTTTTTGGAAATTTTGTGCAAGTGATGAATCGGGCATTTTGCGATTATCTCTTGCAGCCAGACGTCGCAATAGTAAAATCATAACAGCGGTTGCTGCGAGAGTATTATTTGGCAGAGTTATGATAGAAGTTCTTGAAAGGCAAAATCACGTCCTGCAGGCGCTTTTTGCGACCCTCTTCACGTGGGGCGTCACCGCGCTGGGGGCCGCGACAGTATTTCTGACCAAAAGTATCAGCAGAAGAGTTCTCGACTTTATGCTGGGATTCGCCGCAGGCGTAATGATTGCCGCGAGCTTCTGGTCGCTGCTGGCGCCTGCCATAGCAATGGCCGAGGAGGCGGGCCGACTCGCCTGGGTTCCCGCTGCAGTGGGTTTTTTGGCCGGCGGAATCTTTATCCGGCTGATAGACAGAATCCTACCTCACCTGCATCTGGGCTTTCCCATATCACAAGCCGAGGGACCGAAGACGTCCTGGCATCGCAGCGTCCTCCTGGTCATGGCGATAACCCTGCATAATATCCCCGAAGGGCTTGCGGTCGGTGTGGCGTTCGGCGCCCTGGCGGCAGGCAGTGGGCACACCAGCTTTGCCGCTGCCTGCGCATTGGCCATCGGCATAGGGATACAGAATTTTCCGGAAGGGATGGCGGTGTCGGTGCCGCTGCGGGGCGAAGGAATGGGCCGGCTGAAAAGCTTTTGGTATGGTCAGTTATCTGGTATAGTCGAGCCGATAGCGGGCGTGCTTGGTGCGGCGGCCGTGATAATCGTCCAGCCGCTGCTGCCATACGCGCTTGCCTTCGCCGCGGGCGCTATGATATTCGTGGTCACCGAAGAGGTAATCCCCGAATCACAGCGAGAAGGAAACACTGACCTGGCGACAATGGGCGTGCTGATTGGATTTGTTGTTATGATGATACTCGATGTAGCGCTGGGTTGACGCGAGCGGACTATCCCGATAAAATCAGAATTTCTGGAAAGGAGCATAATTATGGTCGAACAAGGCGAAGTATCACAAACACAAAGCAATGCGGAAGGTACGGGCAAACCCAGCAAGGACGCGTGCACATGGGCGATGCTTTGTCACATTCTCGGGATGGGTTGGCTGGTGGTGCCGGCCATAGGCGGCATAATCGGGCCGTTGATTGCCTGGCAGATAAAGAAAGACCTGGACCCATTTGTCAACCAGAACGGCAAAGAGGCCCTGAACTTCCAGATTTCGTTCCTGATTTACGCCATAGTCGCCGGGCTGCTGTGCTTGACGTGCATAGGATTCCTTTTGTTGCCGGTGGTGGCGATTGCCGACATCGTTTTTGCGATAATCGCCGCAATAAAGGCCGCCAACGGCGAGACGTATCGTTATCCGCTGACAATTCGCTTCATCGCGTAGCTTGTAAAAGACCTGCGCCGCCGGTATTATTTGCGTGATGTCCGCAAACAAGCGAAAAGATGGCGCCGCAGAGGTTGTAGTCACGGTCAACAAAAAGGCGTACTACAACTTCGAGATAGAAGACAGGTTTGAGGCGGGTGTGGAACTTTTAGGCAGCGAAGTAAAGTCCCTTCGCGATGGTCAGGCCGACCTCACCGGCTCATACGCGAGAATCGCAGATGGCGAATGCTGGCTCGTCGGGACCAAAATCGCCCAGTATCAGCAGACGGGATTGGCAGGCCACAACCCGACACGCAAAAGAAAACTTCTGCTGCACAAGCACGAGATTCGCAAGATATACACCAAACTCGAGCAGCGTGGCTACACGCTTGTGCCGCTGCGAATATATTTCAACCGGAAGGGCCTCGCAAAGGTCGAAGTGGCGCTTGCCAGAGGCAAGCGAAAATACGACAAACGCCAGGCGATAACGGAACGTGAGCAGAAAAAGGATATCGAAAAGCGGATGAAAAGATACCGTCGTTGAAAATAAGGAGCCCCTGATTATGACCGAAGAAAAGAACAACAAAAAGAAGATTATTGTGGATGAGGACTGGAAGCAGCAGGCCAAGAAGGAGAAAGAGGTGCTGGCCGCCAAGGAAGAGGCGGAAAAGAAAGAGGGCCGGCAGGATAAGCGTCGCCAGCCGCTGCCGGAGGGCGACTTCGCAGCCCTTATCAGTATGCTCTTCACCCAGACGCTCTTTTCGCTGGGGTTTATCAACGTCCAGGGCCAGGAGAAACGCGAGCCGGACCTCGTATTGGCCAAATACAATATCGATATGCTCGAAACGCTCGAGCAAAAGACCAAAGGCAATCTCAAGGACGACGAGCAGCAAGCACTTACTACTGCGCTCAATGAGCTGCGTATGGCTTACGTCAAAATCGCGGGCCAAACTCCAAATTAGAATCTAAAATAACCGCTTGAGAACAGGTGGGCTTCTGTGACTATATTGGACCAGATTATCGCCGACAAAAAGGTGGAAGTTGAGCGTCGCCGCAAAGAGCGACCTCTCGAGGAGCTTAAAGAGCAGGTCGTCCTGTTAGGCAAATGCCGCAATTTCTACAAGGCGGTCACCAAACCCAATGAGCGGGGCATAAACGTCATTGCCGAGATAAAAAAGGCCTCGCCGTCCGCCGGCGTTATATGCAAAGATTTCGCCCCCGTCACAATTGCCAAGCAATACGAGAAATGCGGCGCCGATGCTATCAGCGTCCTCACCGACGAAAAGTATTTCCAGGGCAAGCTCGAATATATCGACCAGGTGAAAACCGCTGTTGACCTGCCCATTTTGCGGAAGGATTTTATCATCGACATCTGGCAGGTTTACGAGTCGCGTATCGCCGGCGCCGATGCGATACTGCTTATTGCCGAGGCGCTGAGACCGGGCGACCTTATTGACCTGATGATTGCCGCCGCCGACCTTACTCTGACGGTGCTTTTGGAGATCCACGACGCCGATACCCTGCTGGCGGTACGAAGTATGATTGGCTTCCCCAGGAAGGGCTACAGCGTTTTAGGCATAAACAATCGCGACCTGACGACAATGAAAGTGGACATCAATACCACGTCTCGCTTAGTGCATTTGCTCGATAACAAAATCGACCTCGTCACCGAAAGCGGCGTAAAAACAAAAGCCGACGTCGAAAAAATGAAGGCCGCAGGCGTCAGCGCAGTCCTCGTCGGACAAACGCTCTGCGAAAGTACAGACATAACCGCGAGGTTCAAAGAGCTGTTTGACTGAAATGGAGACAAAAGGCGAGAAAACAGTTGGCAGTGCACAGAGACAAAGTTTGCCATACCGGGGCGAGGTCGTCTATATCTATGCTTACGACATTGCATACGATATTAAGAATGAGCCGGTGGAAAAGATTCTAACGCAGCCGACGAAGGACTATCTCGTTGGCCCCAGCAAGCGAATCCCGAGGCAGATGTTCTTCTATCGGCCGCGGGTGGCCGAGTTTACGCCTGAGAAGCGGGTGCTTCGCAGCGGACAATCGCTGGAAATCAGAAAAAGCGTAAAAATCTTCGGCGTCGGTGCGATGACCATTCGGGTTCGCGTGCCGTTTGTGGTTGACCGGCTGGAGGACCTTGTCGGCTACCACGATTTGAAATTCGCCGAGCGAGGTCTGGAGGAAGAGGTTGCAGAGTTCGCCGAGAGCGTTCGAAAGGACCTTATGCCTTACTTTGTTCGCCCGGTACCGGCGCTGATGCAGGCGGAGGCGTACACGGTGTTCTGCCTGACCTGCCTGCCGGACGGGGCAAAACAAGGCGTGCGGGCGGAGGACTGGCTGACGGCCAACAGGAGGCGCGTAGCGGCGCTGCTTATGCAGGAGGACAACGCCGATGCGCTATCCGAGCAAGAGGTTAGTGAATCGACGGGACTGTATCTTAGCTACTATGGCGACGACCTTGTGGTCGTTGACTGGGATTCTGCGATTGTCGTCGGCCAGCAGGATGCGCTCGACGACGTCCTGCACATAATGGAGCTTGCAAACGTCCAGTTGGTCGAGCTTGCGGCATACGACAGGGTTCTGGATGAGGCGCTTCAGCTTGCTTACAGCGACGTGGGCAAGCAAAGAATTCGCAGGACCGGCCCCGTGCTGCCCAATCTGCGCGAGCTTCGTATTGACCTGGCACGGCTGAGCGATGAGATGTCCAATATAACGAAATTCTTCGGCGACTGGCACCTGGCCAAAATATACAAGAACCTCTCCGAGAGGTTCCATCTCGCCGACTGGCAGCGCATCATCGTCGAAAAGACCAGAACCCTCGACGGCCTTTACCAGATTCTGCTTCAGAACAGGTTCAACGCGTGGATGTTCCTGCTGGAGGCGACGATTGTCCTGCTTTTTATAATTGACCTTGTTGTGCTGCTGTTCAAGTAAGCACGCAAACGAAATTCGTAAAGGATGATTGAAATGTCTGCTAACACAATTCTTTATCTGCTGCTCGGGTTGATTGCCGGCGTTCTCAGCGGCCTTTTAGGTATCGGAGGCGGCATAATCGTCGTTCCTGCTTTAGTGCTTCTCTTCGGCTTCTCGCAGCACCTCGCACAGGGCACAACTTTGGCTATGATGGTCCCCCCAATTGGCCTGTTGGCCGCCTGGATGTATTATTCCAAAGGTTACGTCGATATCAAGGTAGCCGCCCTGATGTGCGCCGGTTTCTTCGTAGGCGGCCTCCTCGGCGCCAGGTTTGCCGGCGCATTCTCTGATATAATGCTAAAGCGAATCTTCGGCTTTGCCCTATTGCTGGTCTCTGTCAAAATGATTCTCGCAAAATGACCCGGCAGATTGATAATCGATTATTGACAATTGATTATTTACCGCGGGTCATCCGTTCGTTTTAGTCCGTACTCTTACCCGGTTTCTTCGCCTGTATTTTCGCCCATTCGTCGCGCAGCGTTACCGTGCGGTTAAAGACAAGCTTGTCAGCGGTACTGTCCGGGGCAACGCAGAAATAACCTAAGCGTTCAAACTGATACCGGCTAAGCGGCTTTGCACCTTTCAATGCCGGCTCGACAAGGCAATCACTCAAAACTTCAAGCGACTTTGGGTTCAGGTTGACTGTGAAGTCCTGTCCTTCAAGAACATCTTCGGGATTTTCTTTGGTAAACAGGTTGTTATATAGCCGAACCTCAACAGGTATCGCCTCTTTAGCCGATAGCCAGTGAATTGTGGATTTCACCTTCCTGCCGTCGGGGGCCTCGCCACCTTTTGTGGCCGGGTCATAAGTGCAGTGCAGCTCAACGATGTTTCCATTATTATCTTTGACGGCATTGGTGCACTTGATGAAATACGCATATCGCAGCCGGACTTCCCTGCCGGGCGCGAGCCGATAAAACTTCGCAGGAGGGTTTTCCATAAAATCATCCCGTTCGATGTAAAGCTCTCTTGAGAACGGCACCTTCCGCATCCCCGCCGACGCATCCTCAGGATTATTTATCGCTTCCAGTTGCTCGCTCTTACCCTGCGGATAATTATCAATAATCACCTTCAAAGGCCGCAGCACCGCCATAACACGCCTGCTCGTCTTGTTCAAATCCTCTCGCAGACAGTGTTCAAGCAGGGCCATATCAACCGTGCTGTTGAATTTGTTGACCCCGATAACCGCACAGAAGCTGCGAATCGCCTCCGGCGAATAGCCCCGTCTTCGCATACCCGAAATTGTCGGCATACGGGGGTCGTCCCAGCCGTTGACGTATTTATCCTGCACGAGTTTCAGCAGCTTCCGCTTGCTCATCACCGTGTAAGTCAGATTCAGCCGGGCAAACTCAATCTGCTGCGGATGGTAAATGCCAATCGCATCGAGATACCAGTCATACAACGGCCTGTGATTTTCAAACTCGAGCGTGCAAATCGAGTGCGTGATTTTTTCAATCGAGTCCTCCAGCCCGTGCGCCCAGTCGTAAGTCGGGTATATGCACCACTTGTCGCCCGTGCGGTGATGGCTGGCGTGCAGAATTCGATACATAATCGGGTCCCGCATATTCAAATTGGGATGCGCCATATCAATTTTGGCCCGCAGCGTCTTTGCACCATCGGGAAATTCCCCGTTTTTCATCCGCATAAACAAATCGATGTTTTCTTCGATGCTGCGGTCGCGGTATGGGCTGTTTTTGCCGGGCCTGGTTAGCGTGCCGCGATATTGCGTAACCTCATCGGCCGTCAGGTCGCAGACGTATGCCTTGCCTTTTTTGATGAGGTCCACCGCCCAGTTGTGCATCTGCTCAAAATAATCCGACGCAAAAAAGAGCCGGTCCTCCCAGTCCCACCCCAGCCAGCGTACGTCGGCGATAATCGAATCGACGTATTCCTGCTCTTCCTTTTCCGGGTTAGTATCGTCAAATCGCAGGTTGCATTTGCCGCCGAACTGGGCTGCGATACCGAAATTCAGACATATACTTTTTGCGTGCCCGATGTGCAGGTAGCCGTTCGGCTCAGGCGGAAACCGCGTATGAACCCTCCCGCCCCATTTGTCCGTCTTGCAATCCGCCGTTACTATATCCCGTATAAAATCCCGCCTGATTTCTTTTTCGTTTTTATGATTGTCTGATTCAGTCATTTTTATTGGTATAAATGTCTCGGTATGATTTTTACCTTTGGGTTTTATCGAGGAATGTCTTTACGGCCTCCCATAATGTAGGGATTTTGTTTTGAACAACGTCCCACAGAATATTGTTGTCAATGCCGAAATAATCGTGGATAAGAATATCACGCAGTCCGGAAATCTTACGCCAATTCACCTCCGGCATCTTGGCTCTTGTTTGAGCGCCGATTTGTTTTGCTGCTTCACCGATAATTTCGAGATTGCGAATGACAGCATCGTATGTCTTTTCATCACGCAAAAGCTTAGTCTTTGTCAGTCCTGAAACGAAATTCGTTATCTTCTCACAACTCTGTGCTATATCCCGAATATACATTAGTTCATCACGTGACATTTATCTTCTCCTGCTCAATTGTCTGACGAATTTCGGGACGGACTGCCTTGTCTGTTACTAAGTCCACACTGGCATCCAAAAGGTCTTCAAGATAAAACTTCAGGTCCATAAACAGGTCAAAGGTCGCTCTATTTTTGAATTCCACCAGAACGTCCACGTCGCTTTTGCGTGTCGTCTCGTTTCTTGCGACTGAACCGAAAACAGAAAGTCCTTTGACCGCAAACCGCCGGCGAATGACCCTGATATTTCTTCTGAGTTTGCTCAAAACAGTTCTTCTGCTCATAATTGGCTCCTAAAACGCTTGGGTTGCGGCTTAATAATCTATCACTTTATGGTTGCCCTGTCCAGTTTTGCTATCGGCTTGCCTTTCTGGTATAATTTCTTCCGTTCAGTAACAGGAGAAAAACAATGAGTGTCTTATCGTCGATTGGCAATACGCCGATGGTGGAGTTGAAGCGGGTCAACCCAAACCCGAAGGTTCGGCTTTTGGCGAAACTGGAGGGCAATAACCCCGCCGGCTCAGTCAAAGACCGACCCGCCCTTTATATGATTACAAGGGCCGAGCAGGATGGGTCGCTAACCAAAGGTAGAACCATCCTCGAACCCACATCCGGCAATACCGGCATCGCTCTCGCTATGATTGGCGCGGCCAAGGGCTACAGCGTCAAGCTGACGCTGCCCGCCTGCGTCAGCAGCGAACGCCGTCCGCAATGCGCTTTCCGCTGTTATTCTTGACAACCCCTGCCTTGTCGCTTAACCTTGCTCCATCAGGATATTCATACCGCCTGAAAGGTCCGTAAGTTATGTCCGACAAAGTCGTAACGCGATTTGCGCCGTCGCCGACGGGGTATCTGCATATTGGCGGGGCAAGAACCGCACTGTTTAACTGGCTGTTGGCCAAGAAAACCGGCGGCAAATTTATCCTGCGCATCGAAGATACCGACCTCAAACGCAATACGCCAACTGCAATGCAACAGGTCATAAGCGATTTGCGCTGGCTGGGCATCAACTGGGACGAAGGCCCGGAAATTGACGGCCCAAACGGGCCATACTTCCAATCCCAGCGAAAAGAAACCTACGAGCAATATGCAGCAAAGCTTATAAATGAGAAAAAGGCATATTACTGCTTCGAGACAGGCGAAGAGCTTGAGAAACTTCGCAAACAGGCCGAGCATCAGAAAAAGGGATTCGTTTATCAAAGGCCGGCCGTGTTCCCGACAGAGAAAGATGCCGAAAAGGCAAGGGCACAAGGCAGGCCCGTCACTATTCGCTTCGCAATGCCTGAAGGAACAATCGTCATTGACGACCTGATTCGCGGAAAAGTCAGCTTTGCCGCAGCGGATTTAGGCGATTTTATAATTATCAAAAGCGATGGCTACCCGACCTACAACTTCGCCTGCGTCGTCGATGATGCCCTGATGGGTGTAACCCACGTCATCCGCGGCCAGGAACACCTGATGAATACGCCGGGCCAGCAGGCGCTCTGGCAGGCACTTGGCTTTGGCGAACTTCCAAAATATGCTCATATGTCGGTAACCATCAGCGAATCAGGCGGCAAACTCTCAAAACGCGAACGGCCCTTGGTGCTTCGCAAGGCCATCAAGGCACGACCCGATATCTACCTTGAGAAGCTCGCCGACATGGGCGGAATAAATGCGGAACAGCTAAAAGATTTTCTTGCCGGCGAAAGCACGCCCGATGTGCCCGCGGTCGAGGCAATGGCAAAATACCTTGGCGTGGAACTACCCGAAATCAACGTCGTTGATTTCTTCAAGAGCGGCTATATACCTGAGGCCCTTGTCAACTTCATCGCGCTACTTGGCTGGAGCACCGGTGAGAAAAAAGAGGTTATGCCCTTAGATGAGCTTATCGCCTTATTCGACATCACCCGCCTGACCAAATCAAACAGCTTGTTCGACCGCGGCAAACTCGTCGCCTTCAATACCGAGCATATAAAGATGCTCCCAAAGGATAAACTCCTCGCTCGTCTCAAGGCATATTTGAAAGTGATTGATTCACCCGTCGCCAAAGCCAACGACGAAACCCTCCTTCGGCTAATCAAAATCTGCGAAGGAGCAAGGACCTTAGCCGACATCGAGCATAAATGCAGGTTCCTCTTTATCGCCGACGACCAGATTGAATATGACCCAAAGGCCGTTCAAAAAGTCCTTCTCAAGGATAATGGCCTTGCAATGCTCAAAATCGTCCGCGACAAATTGGCTACGATGCAGGAGTTTACCGAACAGCCAATCGAGGAAATGCTTCGGTCTTTGGCGGAAGAGCACAAAGTGGGCTTAGGCAAAGTCGCTCAGCCCCTGCGAGTCGCCATCACCGGCACTACCATCAGCCCACCCATCTTCGATTCCGTCAAGCTCTTAGGCAAACAAAACACCTTGGCAAGAATAGATATAACATTGAAAAAGTTGGCAGGTTAATTTTAGGGAGTTGCAGTTGTAGGGCGGGGCTTGCCCCGCCGATTCTCAAAGGTTTCGGTATATTGTCATTCCGGCCTTGAGCCGGAATCCAGACAGTTTTTCTGGATTCCCGCTTTCGCGGGAATGACAAGAAGAAAGGATTAGGATGTCATTATTGGTAACTGGTTCGATAGGGATAGATACGGTAAAGACGCCGTATGGGGTGAGCAAGGATTGCTTGGGCGGCTCGGCTGTTTATTTCAGTATGGCTGCGAGTTTCTTTACGCACGTGCGGTTCTTGGGCGCAATCGGCGCTGACTGCCCCTTTGATTTGAAAAAGATTTTCAAAAATAGGCGTGTTGATTTCACGGGCCTCGAAGTGCGATACAGCAGCAAGACCTTCCGCTGGGCCGGCTCATACCAA
>CAYUIL010000011.1:17865-23945 GCA_964444715.1 uncultured Pirellulales bacterium
GAATGAGGCCACAACGGATTTCGTAGAGTTGAACGTCCTTGCCGAAGAACCACCAAAGGTGCCCGATGAATACAAAGACAGCAAATTCGTCTTTTTAGCCAATACCACACCTATTCTTCAAATCCGATTGCTTGACCAGCTCGATAAGCCGAAATTCGTCGCCGCCGACACGATGAACTGCTGGATAAAAAACCACATCGGCGACTTAAAACGCCTGCTGAAAAGAATCGATTGCCATGTGCTCAATGAGAATGAGGCCCGGATGCTCGCCGACGAGCACAATCTCATAACCGCCGCAGCCAAAATTCTGAAATCAGGCCCTTCGGTTGTGGTTATCAAGAAGGGCGAATCCGGCTCAATCATTCATGTGTCGCGGGCTTCCAGCCCGCGCAAACGCGGCCAGGATGGCCGCGACACAAAGTTATTTGTCCTGCCCGCGTATCCCGCGACGATTGTCAAAGACCCCACCGGTGCAGGCGACAGCTTCGCGGGCGGCTTTATGGGTTATCTGGCGGGCCAAAACAAAATCGACTTTGCAACTCTCAAAAAGGCCGTCGCATACGGCACCGTTGTCGCCTCGTTCACAATCTCCGATTTTTCCCTCAAAGGCCTGACAAAAATAACTAAACGTGACATCGATAACCGGCTGAACGAGTTTCGCAAGCTGGTAAAGTTTTAATCGAGAGATAATATGCGTTGCTTTATAGCTATCGACATCAACGAAAAAATACGAGCCGCCATTGCCGATTTGCAAAAACAGCTCGATGCAAAGGTTGATATCAAAAAAGGCGACGTTAAATGGGTCGAGCCGGCCAATATCCACCTCACGCTGAAATTCTTAGGCGAGATAAAAGATGAACAGGCCGATGAGGTCTGCGAAATTTCAAAAAAGGTCGCAGAGGCACACAATAAATTCGATATCGATATCGAATCGGTCGGGGCCTTCGGCGGCAGAAGTGCGAAAATCATCTGGGTAGGTGTCTCCAAAGGCGCCGATGAGCTAATCGCCCTGCAAAAGGACCTCGAAGACCACCTTGCCCAGGCGGGATACCCACCCGAAGAAAGGGAGTTTTCCGCGCATCTGACGCTTTGCCGGGTGCGAAACCCAAAGTCGGGCGTCAAACTGGCCGAGGCGGTCAAACAATTTGAACATCTCAAGCTCGGCTCTGTCGCAGCCGATGCGCTTTGCGTTTACCAAAGCCAGTTGACACCGCAAGGCCCAATCTATACTCTATTAGGCAGTTTTAAGATGAGTTAAGGGTGAACTGAAAAGCGAGTGGGATGTTTCCCTCTCAATACCCCACATAGGAGACAGATATGTCAAAGACAAGGACTTCCCAGCAGACCAAAGGTGCGGTTGAGCCGTTGAGGCCGCAGGCCAGCGGTGCAGAAACGGCATTAGAGCGGGTGATTGCCCAAATCGAGAAGCAATACGGCCGGGGTGCGATTATGCAAATGGATGAGCACAGCTACGCCAAAATAGAAGGCATACCCACCGGGGCATTGTCGCTGGATATTGCGCTCGGCGGGGCGGGCATCCCACGCGGCAGAATCAGCGAGCTGTTCGGGCCGGAGTCCTCCGGCAAAACCACGCTCGCACTGCACGTCATTGCCAGCGCCCAGCGGGCGGGCGGAGTCGCCGCATTCATCGACGCCGAGCACGCACTCGACACCACTTGGGCAAAACGCCTCGGCGTCGATGTAAGCTCGCTGCTCATCAGCCAGCCCGACACCGGCGAACAGGCCCTCGAAATCACCGAGATGCTGATTGGCTCCAACTCCGTCGATGTCGTTGTTATCGATTCGGTCGCCGCTCTTACGCCAAAGGCCGAAATCGAAGGCGAAATGGGCGACAGCCACGTCGGCCTCCAAGCGCGCCTGATGAGCCAGGCAATGCGCAAGCTCACCAGCGTCATCGCAAAAAGCAAAACGGCGCTAATCTTCATAAACCAGATTCGGATGAAAATCGGCGTGATGTTCGGCAACCCCGAAACCACAACCGGCGGCAACGCACTCAAATTCTACAGCTCCATCCGCATCGACCTGCGACGCATTACAACCATCAAAGAAGCAACCGGCGCCGTCGGCAGCAGGATAAGAGCCAGGGTGGTGAAGAACAAAATCGCCCCGCCCTTCCGCGAATCGGAATTCGACGTTATGTTCGACCACGGCATCAGCTACGAAGGCGACCTGCTCGACCTCGGCGCCGCCTGCAACGTAATCGAAAAATCCGGCACCCATCTTGGTTTCGGCGAAATACGCTTGGGCCAGGGCAGGGAAAAGGCGAGACAATTCCTTATTGATAACAAGGACCTCTGCGAAGAGATAAAGCACAAAATCCTCATCGCAAAAGGATTGGCGGAAGATAAATAACCGCCGCCGATGCGATATGGGGGCTTCCTAACGAATTTATGACGTTCAGCGTAAAACGAATTCAGAAAGGATACTGATATGAAACTACTCGCAGCAGCCGCACCGACACAATCGGCGCAGGCATACCAAAACACAGTCGTCCAGCCGGACAAACCCGCCTGTACACCTTCCGGGGGCCGATTTTTGGGACCTGCTTTCGGGTGTGTCTTTGGGGCCATATACCTTTTCTTCATTATTTTCTTCGTCGTTATGACCTACAAATTCGTCCGGGCTGCGGAAAGAATCGCAGACAGGATGGAAAAGGGCATCGTTATCAGAAAAGAAGATACGCAAGCGTAAGCTTGCAAGCTTGAATTATGACTCTGAGCGCGAAGCAGATAAGAAGCGGGTTCATAGATTTTTTCAAAGGCAAAGACCACAAGTTTGTCCCCAGCTCACCCATTGTTCCCGTCGGCGACCAGACGCTGCTCTTTGCCAACGCGGGGATGAACCAGTTTAAGGACATATTCCTCGGCTTAAGCTCTCCCCAATGCCGACGCGCGGTCAACAGCCAGAAATGCCTCCGCGTCAGCGGCAAGCACAACGACCTCGAAGAAGTCGGCCACGACGGCTACCACCACACCTTCTTTGAAATGTTAGGCAACTGGTCCTTCGACGATTACTTCAAAGCCGAGGCCATCGAATGGGCCTGGCAGCTACTCACCGGCGTATGGGGCATCAACCCCAAACAGCTGTATGCTACCGTCTTCGCCGGGGACGCCTCCGACAATATGCCGGAGGATAGCGACGCCGCAGAACTGTGGACAAAGGTAACGCCGCTTCCCGCCGACCACGTCCTCAAGTTCGGCAGAGAAGACAACTTCTGGGAAATGGGCGAAACCGGCCCCTGCGGCCCGTGCAGCGAAATTCACATCGACCTCGGGCCCGACCGCTGCGACAAAAAGAATGTCCCAGGCCACAAGTGCGTCGTAAACGCCGGCTGCGCAAGATTCATAGAACTCTGGAACCTCGTTTTCATTCAGTATAACCGCACCGACGGGGGCAAGCTCATCCCCCTTGGTGCAAAATATGTTGATACCGGTGCAGGCCTCGAGAGAATCGCCGCCGTGCTTCAGGGTAAAAAAACCAATTATGATACCGATTTGTTTATGCCGATAATCAACCATCTGGGCAAAATGACCGGCCAGACATTCGGGTCGCAACTGAATAATAAAACCGATAACGCGTTCCGCGTCATCGCAGACCATATTCGCGCGCTCGCCTTTGCGATAACCGACGGTGCGACGCCCTCCAACGAAGGCCGCGGCTACGTCATTCGCAGAATCCTCCGCCGCGCCTCACGATTCGGCAGAGAGCTTGGACTGCATGAGCCGTTCCTCTATAAACTCGTCCCAGCCGTGGAGAATTGCCTCGGCGAAGCATTCCCCGAAATAAAATCGCGGGCCGACTTCGTATCAACCGTAATCGAATCCGAAGAGGCAAGCTTCGGCAGAACCTTAGACAGAGGTCTTGAGATATTCACCGAGGCCGCCGAGAAGGCACAAAAATCCAAAAACAAAACAATTAGCGGCACCGACGCCTTTCAACTTTACGACACTTATGGCTTCCCCATCGACTTGACCCAACTGATGGCACAGGAACGCGGCTTTAAAGTCGATACCGCTGGTTTTGATAACCTTATGGAGCAGCAGCGAAACCGCGCAAGGGCCGCTCAAAAAGGCGCTTCGCTAATGGTGACAGTGGCCGACGCCGAACTGCCCGCAACACAGGACCACTACAAATATACAGCCGACCGCTGCCAGGCCGCCATAGTCGGCTTTATCGACCAGGGCGCATTTAGAACTGACGGCAAAATCGAACAAGGCGCAGAAACAGGCATCGTCCTCGATAAAACCTGTTTCTACGCCGAAATGGGAGGGCAAGTCGGCGATTGTGGTCTTATAGAATCCGATAAGGGCAAATTCACCGTCGATGCGACAACCAAAATCGCCGATTGTGTTATCCACCGCGGCCGATTGCTCGAAGGAACACTCACTGTCGGCGACAAGGTTACAGCCGTCGTCAGCCCGGACAGGAACGCAACTGAGAAAAATCACACCGCGACCCATCTCCTGCAGTGGGCATTGCGACAACTGCTCGGTAGTTCAGTCGCTCAGCAGGGCAGCCTGGTTTGCCCCGATTATCTGAGGTTCGACTTCACGTATCCGAAATCGCTTGACGTTGAGCAGATAAAACAGGTCGAGTCGCTCGTCAGAGACAAAATCGCCGCCGATTTGCCCGTTACCTGTGCGGTTCTGCCGCGAAGCAAGGCGAACAAACTCGGTGCGATGGCGCTATTCGGCGAAAAATACGGCGACGACGTCCGCGTGGTCGCCGTCGGCACAGAAGGAGAAGGGAATCTTCACGAGGCCTTCAGCAAGGAATTTTGCGGCGGCACACACGTTGACAGGACCGGCACTATCGGCGGGTTCAAAATCACAAAAGAAGAAAGCATCTCAGCGGGCGTCCGCAGAATCACCGCGCTAACCGGCCGAGGCCTCGCCAAATATCTTGAGCAAAGAAGCGACGTCGTTGACCAGCTTGCTGTTATGCTGAAAATCCCCGCAGATGCGATTGTGGAAAAAGTCGCCAACCTGCTCGGCGAAAATAAAAAATTAGCCAAAGAATTAAAATCCGCCGCACGCCAGGGCACATCGGATTCACTCGCCGAAGCCAAACAACTTTTGGACAAATGTGAGAAAATCGGCGACGCATCCGTGGTTATCGGCCAGCTTTCGCCAACGACAGCCGAGCAGGCCCGTGCCGCAATAGATATGCTCAAAAAGAAGGCAAAATCAGCCGTAATCGTCCTCGGCTTTACAGAAGGCGACAAAGTGACTCTGCTTGCGGGCGTCACCGACGACCTCACCGCAAAAGTCGGCGCAGCAGACCTGCTGAAGCAAGTCGCACCCATTATCGACGGCGGCGGCGGCGGAAGACCTAATATGGCGCAAGCGGGCGGCAAAAAACCCGAAAAGCTCGACGATGCCCTCGCCAAAGCCGCTGATTTGGTAAAAGAAAAACTCGCCCTCTGAAAAACCTTACCGCTCCTGTCGAATCTTTACGCTTCTGGCGTGCGCATCCAGCCCCTCGGCTTGCGCTAAGCGAATTATATCCTCCGCACCGGCTGCTAGCTTCTTCTTGTCATATTCGATAATACTCGTGGACTTTATGAAATCGTTGGCGCTCAACGCACTGAAAAACCGTGCGCTGGTTCCAGTCGGAAGCGTGTGACTCGGCCCCGCCCAGTAATCACCTACCGCAACAGGTGAATAATCCCCGATAAATATTGCGCCTGCGTTTTGAATCTTCTTTGCAATCTGCCTGCTCTGCTTTCCGCACTGAATCTGCAAATGCTCCGCCGCGAAAAGATTGGCCCATTCCGGTATATCTGCTATATGCTTAAATACCACAATTGCGCTGAATTTCAAAAGGCAATCAATAGTTTCCTTCGACCTGTCCAGTTCAGCCGCTTGCCGCTTGAGTTCCGCCAATACTTCAAGGGCAAGTTTTTCGGAATCCGTAAATAAAACCGCAGAGCCGGGATTATGTTCCGCCTGGCTGAGCATATCGGCGGCTACCCACGCAGGGTTCGCTTTATCATTTGCGATTATCAATACCTCGCTCGGCCCGGCTATCGAATCAATCCCGACAAGGCCGAGGACTTT
>CAYUIL010000012.1:0-23264 GCA_964444715.1 uncultured Pirellulales bacterium
CAAACGAGGTGTCCGGAGCGGCTTGGTCGCTTTTGCTCTGCTACCTGACAGGATTTGTGCCCTGTTTGTTCTTTGTTGCGAAAGCATCCTAGGAAAAGCAATCTTCGGTTAATTAGTCTTTCCTGGTATTGGAGCAGTTTTATGTCAGGCAACATCAGGCAAGACTATGAAAAATGTAGCGATTTGGATGGAATTCATCGCAAGGAGGATATTCTATGACTCGGTGCCAAAAAATTCGGTTGTTGGGGCATTTAGCGCGGAAGTCCTTGCGCAGCGGTTGCCCAGGCGCTTCTCGCATACAGTAGGAGGCTGCCTTTGAAGACGGCCGAAGGCGAGTAGAGCGTAAAGCAGAGCAAAGACGCCGGACGCTGGATAGAAGGACACAATAGAGTTATGCTCAACATCATCGCCATATTCTTCGTGTTGTGTGTACTCGGGTTGATAGTTGCCAAGCCAAAGCTTGGAACATTTATTATCTGGCCGATACTTTTCGCCTATCCCCATAACCTTCTTTTCGGCTTGTTGCCATTGAATATGGGTGTTGATGACCTGTTCTGCGTATTCCTTTTCCTTACGGTGTTTTTGCGACGAAACTTGACTGGCGGCGTCCGACCACGTATTGGGTATGCTTTCTGGGTAATGACAGGATTTGTGATTTTTGTTACTGTGGCAAATTTATCGGGCATGTTGCAAAGCGAAGTGCCTGAGAACTCTCTTTATGTGAAAGAAGTTTTAAAGGCCTTTGTGTTCTGGGGGCTGTTTTACGCAGTTCTACATTGCATAGACGACGAAAGGGATCTACGGATTCAATTTACGATGTTCTCGCTCGCAGCGGTAATCGGCGCGGTGCTTGTGATCCTTTCGGTTTTCTTTCCGTATCAGATGCAGATATTCTCACTGCCGGAGGTATTCCGTTTGATTTCGTTTAGTGAGCAAATAAGAGGTGCCGGCGCTTTTACAAATGCGAACGCTGCTGCGTGTGTGCTGGTTTGTTCACTTGTGATGGTTGTAACAGCCATTCGCCTTCAGAAGACGCTTTTCAGCAAGATGATAATCTGGGCGTTTTCTTTTATACTTCTTATTGGGGTTTTGTACACCAAGTCCCGATCAGGTTTGCTTGCGCTTGTTGGTGCACTCACGACAATGTCAGTGTTTGGCCGAAGCAAAAAAGTCGCGTTGCTTGTCATAGGGACCGCCGTGGTGGTAAGCATCGTGTTTGCCGGCCTATACGAGCTCTACGCGGAGAGAGTTCGGGAAGCATACGACCCGACTACAGGTGCTTGGGGGCGCAATATTCTTGGTCGATTCAGGACTTGGCACGGATACTTTGAGACAGCAACTATGGAAAACTACATTTTCGGTCAGGGGCCCAGACAAGGAATAATCAAGAACGCAATGGAAAGCCATAGTGCATATGTGTCGCTCATCACTGTATATGGGCTTGGAGCAGTAATATGGGCACTTGCATCAGTGACTTTTTTCTTCAGGAAAGTTTGGCAGTTGAGGCGTTGCTCTGATGATTTGTTAAGAACTGTCGCCGAAGGTTGTGCATTTGCGCTGATAGCTTGGGGAATATATGCCAGCACATCAGATGCCATAACGTCGCACTATGCACGCTACCTGCTCTTCTATATTGTTGTACTGCTCGACCGAGCTGCCTTCTTTGCCAAGGAACAACAAGAGTGGGCACTGTGTGAAAGTGAAGAGGATTTGGAAGCTATCTATCCAGAACAAGGGACCTTGTCGTGGTAGCGAGAAAGCCGTCGGACGGCCGATACCTGCTGCTATGATATATTTGACCTCAAATCGCAGTAACATGAAGCAACTGGCTTACGAACCTTATATGCCCGATGAACAATTAGCTTAGGAGTCGGTACGGCGGATTCTTGATCTTGTCTATGCTTTAGCGCCAAATGCCGATATTGTTATGCGTTTGTGTTTTTTTGATTTTAATAATAATTTTGGCGGTGCACCGCAGGGAGCGGTGCATCTTGCCGAACAGCTATCGAAATTTCATGAAGTCCATATCATCGACGCATACGGCAAGTGCGAGCCGTACCGTAAGGCTATAGAAGAGGCGCATCTCCCCTGCCATGTCTTAGTTCCGCAGACCAAGCGACCTTTCATCGGCGAGAAGGGCCTAAAGCGGGTGCTGGCCTTTACCAAACAGATACCGGAACTGCTGGAGCTAAGGGCAAGGCTCGCGAAAACAATTACGGCGATAGACCCGGATCTGTTGTGGGTAAACAACGAAAAATCAATGACTTTCGTAACAATGCATCGCAAAACCAGCAAATATCCCCTTGTGTTGTATGTTCAAAACTGGGCCACACCGGAGTTTGTTGGGCCGTGGCTGCGATGGCTGATGCGGCACAGAGCGACAGCAGTGCTTGGGGTATCAACGGCAACTCTGAATGAATTGCTCAAGGTGGGTATTCCTAAAGAGAAGTTGTTCTTGGGTTCGATGACGATTGATATTAAAAAAGTCCAGCAGCAGGCACGGGAGCCTTTGGCATCGCCGTTGCCTGGCGAGGGTTTTTCACCAAAGATATTGATGCTGGCGGCACGGCCGGAGGTGAGGAAAGGCCATATCACGGCATATAAAGCAATCGCACGGCTCAAGTCGGCGGGGTATAATTCTGCACTGTGGTTGACCGGTAAGGTCGCGGTGGGAGTGGGGAACAATTTCGTTGAAGAACTCCATCAGCTCGCCAAAGAGCTGAGCATCGTGGATAATGTGTTTTCTCTCGGATGGAGAGACAATATCCCTGCGATCGTCGATGCCGCGGATGTATGCATCCTGCCGTCACATACAGAGGGTTTCCCTCGCTCTATTCTTGAGTCGATGGTGCTCAGACGGCCGGTGATCGCAACAACGGTAGGCGGCGTGGGGGATTCAATCAAAGACGGCGAGACAGGGTTTTTGATGCCGGTGGATGATGACGAGGCACTTGCATATCTGGTGCAGCGATTGATAGTTAATCCGCAGAAACGGCAGGAGATAGTCGATCGTGCATATATATATGTACATGAGCATTTCCATCCTGACAATCATACGCGCAGAATAAGTAATATTTTTGAATCTTTGGCGAAACACAAACAATATTGATTAAATGAAATAGTAACATGGTTTTATCTGAACAGACACCGATGGCGAGTATGGACGATTTCTATTGGATATGACTCAACGACAATCACGGTAGTCCGGATACAGAGGAAGGGAATATTATGTTGAAAGATAGGAAAGTATTGGTTACAGGTGCCGGAGGATTTATCGGGTCTCACCTTGTTGAGATGCTGGTCAGGAAAGGGGCTAATGTCAGAGCATTTGTGAAATACAACGGTCGTGGTGACTGGGGAATGCTGTCGGATTTGCCGAAGGAATCACAAAAGGGCATCGAGGTAATAATGGGAGACATACGCGACCCGTTTTTTGTCAGAGCGGCGGTTCGGGGATGTGATTATGTATTTCATCTCGCTGCCCTTATCGGGATTCCATACAGTTATGTTGCTCCTGCAGACTATGTGGCTGTTAACATACAGGGAACAGTCAACATCTTGGAAGCTTGCCGTGCCGAAAACACTGCGAGAATTGTTCATACTTCCACGAGCGAAACTTACGGTACCGCCCAGTACTTGCCCATAAATGAAAAGCATCCGCTTCAGGGGCAATCCCCTTATTCAGCAAGCAAGATAGCGGCGGACAAAATGGCGGAATCATACTATAACAGCTTTGAATTGCCCGTCGTTACCGTCAGGCCCTTTAACACGTTTGGGCCCCGACAGTCCGCGAGAGCTTTTATCCCGACGACAATAAGCCAGGTTCTTACGCAGAACTCCCTGGTTTTGGGTTCACTGGAGCCGATTCGCGACCTGACCTTTGTCAAAGATACGGTAGAGGGCTTCATAAAGGTCGGACTTTGTGACAAGGTTATTGGTCAGGTAGTAAACCTCGGAGTTGGCGAGGGATACTCCATCGGCACTGTTGTGGAAAATATCCTGAAAATTATGGGCAAAGAAGATATGCAAATAAAACAGGACAAGTCACGAATTCGTCCTGCCAAAAGTGAGGTTATGCGTTTGGTCAGTGATAATACTATTGCCAGGCAGGTGTGTGGATGGCAGCCAAAATTTTGCCTTGAGGATGGGCTCTCGCAGACAATAGAATGGGTCAGCAGGCATATCGACTCCTACAGACCGGAAACTTACGCGGTTTGAAAAATATCTTGTTTGAGTGCTGGGAGTAGCTTAAATGAAAGACATACGTGTCGTTATACTGGCGGGCGGCAAAGGAACACGATTAAAACCATATACGGCGGTTTTCCCCAAACCCCTTATGCCTATCGGACAGATGCCGATTCTTGAGGTTGTCCTCAGGCAGCTTAAGTCCATGGGCTTTAGAAAAATTACCCTTTCGGTTAATCACCTTGCGGATTTGATACGTACATTCTTCGGCAACGGGTCTCAACTGGGGCTTGATGTTACTTATTGTCTGGAAGACAAACCACTTGGGACGGCAGGTTCTCTGTCGCTGGTACAGGATTTGAGCGAGAATTTCTTGGTTATGAACGGAGATCTGCTGACGACCATTGATTATCGTCAGATGGTGCGCAGTCACATTGAGTCAGGTGCCACAGCGACAGTAGGTGTTTTTCCCAGAGATGTAAAAATTGATTTTGGTGTCGTCGAACTTGGTGCAGGCGGAGAGATAATGGGCTACAAGGAAAAACCGAAACTGGAATATATGGTAAGTATGGGCATCAACGCCTTTCATAAATCGGTGTTACAGTTCATACCCCGCAACGAGTATCTCGATATGCCTAACCTGATAATGAAATTAAAGAGTGATGGAAAGAAAGTGATGTCGTTTCGTAGTGAGTGTGAATGGCTGGATATCGGCAGGTCCGACGACTATGAGCGGGCCGTTGAGATGTTTGAGAATGCGAAGGCCAGATATTTGCGAGAGGTGTGAGAGTGGCCAAGAGAATACTTGTGACCGGCGCGAGCGGTTTCTTCGGCAGGCATTTGTGCAAATACATTAGAGGTCTTGATTCGTCAGTAGAGCTTATTGGGGCCGATATTGTTGAAAATGACATTGAAAGCTGCCGGTCGTTTTACAGCGTTGACCTGACAAGCGACGGCGATGTGAGCCGGCTAATAAGCCAAACAAAACCGGAATATGTTCTGCATTTGGCGGGTCTGTTTTCAGCCGACAGCGATTTTCAAATATACAGGAGCAACGTGTTGTCAATCGCTGCTGTGCTTGAAGCTACACGCAAGCACAAACCCGATGCTGTTGTTATAATCATTGGGTCGGCGGCCGAATACGGACTAATCGAACCGGGCCGGTTGCCTATCGATGAAACAACCCCGTGTAACCCTGTTACAGCTTATGGCCTGAGCAAGCAACTGGCTACAGACATCGCTATGTACTATCACCGCATGCATGGCCTTTGCACGATGGTAGCGAGACCTTTTCAACTCATCGGAAAAGGTGTTACTTCACGACTTGCGCCTGGTGCGTTTGTCGAACAAATAAATAGAGCCGTCTCTGACAGGTCAAATGTCATCAAAGTCGGTAATCTTAAAAGCTCCAGAGATTTTCTGGATGTACGTGATGCCGTTGCAGCGATATGGATGCTCTGTCAGAAACCGCAAGCCGGTGAAATATTTAATGTCTGTTCAGGGGCATCGGTACGCATCAGGGATCTTCTCGAAATGATGATCAAAAAATCCGGGGCGCAACTGAAAATTGAGATTGACCCTGCACGGTTGAGGGGCAAAGCTGATGTTAACCAAATTTACGGCAGTTATCAGAAGCTACATCGTCATTGTGGCTGGTGTCCAACAATTTCAATAGGCGAAAGTGTTAAAATGATGTTAGATAGCGACGCATGACTCAAATTGTTTCAAATAAAACTATTCTGATAAAAGTCGATGACTTCCGAAAAACCAACCCAAATATTGGACTTTCGTTCTCGTAAACACAGTTCTTTGTAGGAGTTTCTTGAATTGATCTCAAACAGTCCTTTGGTAAGCGTCACGAGCGCTTTTTATAACACAGGGCCGGCTTTGCTGGATATGGTCAAATCCGTGCTGGCCCAGACCCTTGATGAATGGGAACTAGTATTGCTCGATGACGGGTCAACCGATGATAGTTATGCAGTTGCCAAATCAGTTGCCGACGAACGTATTAGCGTGTTCAGAAACGAGAGGAATCTGGGGATACCAACCTGCTTAAACAAAATTACCAGTTTGTGTCGCGGCAAGTATATCGCGCGTATGGACTCAGACGATATGTGCGCCAGTACCCGGATTGCCAAACAGGTTGGATTCTTGGAGTCGCACTCCGACGTGGATGCAGTGGGGACGGGGGCGATATATCTAAACCGGGACAATCACCCTGTTGGCAAGGGACCTGTATCGGCCTTGTCTCATAAACAAATATGCGAAAACCCTGTCCGTGGTCTCAGGTTTTGCCATTCGTCATTATTGGCGAGGAAAATCTGGTTTGAGCGTCATAAGTATAATGAGTCACTTCCACGGTCATCGGACTCCGATTTTCTTTTGCGCGCCCATGAAGACAGTTTATACGCGAATATCCCGGAGTATTTGTTCTATTATCGTCTCAGCCTTTCCTTTAACCTCAAGAAACAATTTTTGTCCAGGCGATGTTGCGCGAGGTCCGTAGCCACATATTGTTTAAAACACGGCCATTACGGCAAAGCCGTGAAGAGTGTCATCAGTACTTACGGTAAGTTCGCAGTTGAAGTTGGTATGTGTGCGCTGAATCGGAGAGAACGGCTTTTGTCGCGGCGTTATGAGCGGCTGACTGAAGCGGAAGAGGCCTTTCATACGGCTGAAATCAATCATATAAGAAGCATCGTTTTGCCGCGTCGTTTATAACAAAAAGCTTTTCATAAATACGCTTTGTCGGGCGAGCATAGTCGAATGTCCTACCAGAACAGCACAATAAGCGAAAAAAAAATATGCTTAGTTGCCTGTGTAGCCGGGACTTTCCGGGCGTTCTACAGCGGGTTGATAAAGAGGATGAAGGAACTTTCGGTGGATGTGACTATTGTCACATCTGATAGCCCGGTGCTGCACGATTTTGAAAAGAAACTTGGTTGCAGGGTTTTTCCTGTTGAAATTACTCGCAGGATGTCACCGCTACGGGACTTACTTGCCATTTGGCGGCTTGCCCGGCATTTCCGCCGCGAGAAGTATGATATAGTTCATGCGCATATACCAAAAGGCGGCATGGTGGGGATGATAGCCGCGACCTTAGCTGGCATGCCGGTGAGGATATATACGCTGCACGGACTGTTGCTGGAGACCTCTACTGGATTGAAACGCAAGCTGTTGTGGCTTATCGAAGCTCTTACTTGCAAGAATGCAACTACGGTTTTGGTTGATAGCCCGAGCGTTAGAACAAGGACCTTTCAGGAGAGGTTGTGTCCCCCGGAGAAAATGCTAATTTTAGGCAATGGTACAGCCTGTGGAATTGATATTGAGCATTTTAACCCTGCAAAAAGGACACCTGTTTTGCGCAGTAGCATGCGGGCTAACCTCAAAATTCCTGATGATGCGGTAGTTATAGGATATGTCGGAAGGATAGTTCCGGACAAAGGCATTGAATGTCTTGTGAATGCCTTTGAATTGGTGACAGGTAAGGTAGATAACATATATATGACCCTTGTTGGTCGCATCGAAACAGTCCGCAAGACACTTCCTCAAGACGTCCTGCGCAGGATAGAGAATAATCCTCGCATAATTCGCACCGGAATAGTGCCTGATGTTGTGCCTTTGTACTCTGTTATGGATTTTGTCATTCTGCCCTCAAGACGAGAGGGCTTTCCGTATGTTCCGCTGGAAGCTGCGGCTCTTGGTTTGCCAGCTATCGTCAGTCGTACAACAGGTTGCGTTGATGCGGTGGTGGACAACGTGACCGGACTGATTGTTGATGTCGATAACAGCCGGCAGTTGTGTGAGGCAATATTGAAGCTGGCTTGGGATGCGGAGCTTCGCAAACAACTGGGGCAAAACGGGTATGAGAGGGTACGTCGGTTTTTCGATGAGAAATATATGATCGAGGAGCACATTCGCTTCTATGAAAGCATCATCGGTCAGCGGAACACCAAGATGTAATAGAACGAGTATTGTGAGTTTTCTTAATCAGCAATAACAGGCACATATTGGACCATTTCATCAAAACTGAGACCGATTCCACGTGGAAACTGGAGCTTCTGCGGCTTGAGTCCATGCCCAACATGCTATCGGTAGATGTGGAAGACTGGCGGGAAACGAACTGTGTTTCTGAGGTTCACTATTTATTAGAGCTTTTCAACAAGACATGCACAAAAGCCACGTTCTTTGTGTTACGTTCAGTTGCAGAGAGAGAGCCAGAGCTGATTAGACGCATTGACCGCGAAGGTCACGAAGTGGCAAGCCACGGAGGCACGCACGAGCAGTTATTCAATAAGACCCCGCAGATGTTTCTCGAGGAGCTCAGGCAGGCCATAGATATTTTGAGCGATGTCACCGGCAAGAAAGTGCTGGGATACCGCGCACCGCACTTCAGCATTTTCAAAGGAACATACTGGGCGCTGGACATTCTCAGAGAACTGGGCATAAAGTATGACAGCAGCATTTTCCCGTTTGCAGGCAGGCGCTACGGAACACCTGGCTTTCCCCGGCATCCGGTGCGCATTTGTCTTGAAAAAGGGGCAATCATTGAAATTCCTCTCTCCACAGTGCATCTTTTCCGCAGGAACTGGCCGGTCTCCGGCGGAGGTTATTTTCGGTTATTACCCTATGCACTGATACATCGTGCGGTCCGGGAAGTGAATGGAAATGGCATTCCGTTTGTTGTATATTGCCACCCGTATGAATTTTCTGCCTATCGGCTCAGTTGTCGCAGCAGGATAAAGGAGCTGGGTTGGCTTAATGCCAAAGTGAGAGAAATCAAGTTTAATCTGTTTCGAAGCAGCATGCGGCTCAAACTCTCGCGATTGTTGGAGCAATTCAGATTTAGTTCGTTCCGGGAGGCATTGAGAAATGAAATCTCAACCTAATTTGGCAAAGCAGTATTTCAACAAGGTTCCAAGACAATGGGATTCACTTTATTCGCATGAGAATTTCATCAAATATGCAATAAACAAACTGCTTCGGAAGGGTCTGTTTAACAGATATCGTCTCACCTTTGAGCACTGCGGCAATCTTGCAGGCGCATGTGTATTGGACATCGGTTGCGGAACTGGAAGATACAGCATTGAATGCGCCAAAAGAGGCGCCGGCAAGGTTGTGGGGATTGACTTTGCGCCATTTATGATTGAGTTTTGCCGCAATATTGCCCAACAGATGGATGTAGCAGAGAAATGCGAGTTTATATGCGATAACTTTGTAACGCATAAGTTCGACGGCCATTTCGATGTTGTTTTGGCGCTTGGGCTTTTTGATTATATCAAGGACCCGGAACCCGTATTCGAGAAGATTGCCCAATTGAAACCTTGCAAATTCATTGCGTCGTTTCCCGGCTATACCCCAATCTGGAGTCTCCAGCGTAAGATCCGCTACGAATGGATAAAAAAATGCCCTATTTATTACTATACCCAGGAACAACTGGAGCGTTTTTACCGCAATGCGTCGTTTTCCCGTTTTGAGCTGCTCAAGGGCAAACGGGGGTTCTTTGGAGTAGCTGATGCGACCTAAGGCAGGTATGAATCTGAATTAAAGTGTGTGTCGGGGCATTTTAGCGCAAGTGTGGCTGATAGATACGTAACATCTGATTTATGAGCACATTGGGCTTTGCGAAAAAATTTCAGGAAAACGAATAAGGCATTAGGACCGACAAATCCACGTGGTGTCTGAGTTATGGATGGACACGAGAAAACAAAGCGGTCGCCGGTGCTGTTTTTCCTTGTAGCATTCGCCGCCCTTGGAATTGTAATGATTGTGGTCAACAGGCAATCGGCTCTGGAGCAAGAGCTTCGATTCCCTTTTAATAACGGCATAGCGAGCTTGTCGACCTGTACTAACCTTTTAGTCGCTGCCGGTCTCGACGACACGATTTACGTGTGGGACTGGAACAACCTATCAGCCAAACCCGCAAGCAGCGAGACGCAGTCTCACTATGCATTGCTGCTAGGGCCTGACAAGGTAATATCACTACGGCAACGAGGCCTTAAGGCGGTAGTCATTAGCAACTTCTCCGATGGCCACCAACTTAAACTCCTCCCCATAGATTCACAGGGCGAGGTCTCGCATCTGACCGTCAGTCGCCAACGCACTGTCGCGGCGTTCGTTGTAAAAAAGCCGACCACCGATGGTGATTCCGCAAAGGTCTACGAGTTGTTAAGTTTCACTCCTGATGCGCAAAAGATAGAGAAGGTCATCGAGTTTAAGACAAGCCGTCCCAACGACCAGTTGGCCGATTTGGCGCTGTCCGATGATGGTAAACTGGCTGTCGTCGTCGGACAAAAGGATAATCGTGCCTGGATAGCTCTTGCCGACATAAGTGAAAAACGCGTAGTCAGGGAAGCCGATATGCCTCAGCCGCGTCTGTTTCACGATTCTGCCTTGAGCCCGGACGGCAGATTGATTTACGTCAGGGGCAGTGACAGTACCGTTTATGCCTTCGAGGTCGCTTCTGGTCGCGTAGCCAGCCGCTTTGCCGCCTTCAAAGACAGCAGCAGCGAAGTGGAAAGCACTTCTGTGCAGCAGGTTACTGTCAGCCCCGACGGAAAACTTATCGCCGCGATAGTGTCCACTTATCTGTGTGTCTGGGATAGCATCAGCGGTCAAAAGCTGCTTCTCAGAACCCCTGGACACAAAATAGAAAGCGGTCTTGCGTTTTCGCCTGACGGACGTTTCGTAGCGACATCGGATATGCGACAGGGCGGGACGATAAAAATCTGGCGATGCCCTTCGCACCGTTAGCTTTGTTGAGCCGTCAAATGTGGTGAACCGTCCGAGCAAAAACGCAATATTTGACCCGAAGAAATCGTTAACTTGCCGCTTCGGCTATGTTAAGTAATATCAACTATGGCCAGAGAATATAAGCAGATGCTGAATACACGCAGCATTCAACTTGCCATCAAGTGTGTAATCGACATCATTGCAGCAGCGGTTGGTTTGGCTGTGTTGTTTCCGGTGTTTGTATTGATTGCTGCTGCGATAAAACTGACCAGCAGGGGCCCCGTTTTTTTTCTGCAGGACCGCGTAGGTATGGAGGGAAAGATATTCAAGCTTTTCAAGTTTCGAACGATGGTTCCGGGAGCGGCCAAGATGGGAAGAGGTCTTGGAGTAACTCCACGTGACCCGAGAATAACACGTACAGGCGCAATATTGAGAAAGATGAGTCTGGACGAACTACCGCAGCTTGTCAACGTTCTTAAAGGCGACATATCTCTGATTGGGCCTAGGCCAACCGTGCCGGAGCACCTCGCATACTACGGAGATTTTGAATATCGCCGGCTTGAAGTCAAGCCGGGGATTACGGGCCTTGCTATGGTGAGGTGTCGGGGCTCTATGCCGTGGTCGGTGCGCATAAAATATGATGTTGAATACATCGACAAATTTAACCTGTGGCTGGATTGCAAGATACTTGCCGAGACGTTGTGGGTGGTGCTCGCACGTAAAAATATTTACTATGACTATGAAAAGCACGGACCTGCCTTCGACCTTGTCAAGCCGTCGGAAAAGTCTGATGCTGACAAACAAGAAAACACCAAAGATATTAATCAGACAGGAGACTCGAATGGGCGAAGATAAACGAGTGCTAATCAGAGGCGAACATATTCAACTGCGCACTACTGTAAGGGAAGATATGGAGTTGAAGGTCAAGTGGTATAACAATCCCGACGTTAACAGGACGCTTGTGCTTCCTGAGAAGCCCGAGCTACAAAAGACATACGAATGGTTTGAGAAAGCACAACACAGTGACAGCCGGCAAGACTGGGTAATTGAGACCCTGGATGGAAAGGCCATAGGAGTCATAGGAGTAAGGGAAATAAACAAAAACAATCGATCAGGCCTGTTATACATAGTTATCGGTGAAAAAGATTATTGGGGAAAGGGTTTGGGATATGAAGCAGAGTTGTTGGCGATACATTACTGCTTCAAGAATCTTAGATTGCACAGAGTGCTGGGCACAGCTCTTGAAAATAATCCGGCGAGCATAGCCGTAGTAAACAAAATAGGTTTCCACCACGACGGAGTATCGAGAGATGAATATTTTATAGACGGCAGGTATTATAATCTTAACCGGTACAGCATATTCAAAGAAGAGTTTTATCAGAAGCATCCTGAGTTCAGAGAAAAAACTTAGATATAAGAAGGGGACGTATTTGGTGAATTCAATCAAAACAACAGCGGTTCTCGGTGCGAGCGGGACGATTGGCAGCTTAACGGGCGGGCTGATGGCACAGAACGGTCTCAAGGTTTACTTTTTGAGCCGCACACAACAGGGCTCCGAACGCGGACTGCAAAAGGCGGTAGCCCAGGCGCGCTCGGAAATGATAGCACGCAATATCGTATGCGGAGATTACGAGCATCTGCTGAAGCAGGCCGTCTCTGAAGCGGACTGGGTTGTTGAAGCGGTCGCCGAAGAGGTCAGCATAAAGCGGCAGATGCACGAACAGGTCGAGGCATATAAAAAGCCGCAGACAATCGTCAGCTCAACAACATCCAGCTTACCGCTGAGCGTCCTGGTGCAGGGCAGGAGCACTGATTTTAGAAGGCGCTTCCTATCAACACATTTCTACAACCCACCCGGGAGGATGCCGGCCTGCGAGGTGACTGGGACCGAGGACACGGCCCCGGATGTTGTCGCTTTTATGCAGGATTTCCTGGCAAAACGGCTTAGGAGAGTGGTAATTCCTGTTAAGAATATCGCAGGGTTTGCAGGCAATCGCATTGCTTTTCTGCTTTTCAGCCGAATCACAACACTGGCCCGCGAATTCGGCGTGGAAATGACGGACTACCTGATTGGGCCTTACACCGGCCGGCTTATGCCCCCGCTGGCGACGCTCGATTTGGTGGGATTGGACATACACAAGGCGATTATCGACAGTCTTAATGCAAATACCAATGATGCGATGCACAGTTGGCTTGTCGTGCCGGGCTACATCAATACGATGATTCAAAGGAATCTACTGGGCAATAAGGCGGGAGGCGGTTTTTATAAGAAGCT
Source organism: uncultured Pirellulales bacterium (assembly GCA_964444715.1). Lineage (GTDB taxonomy): Bacteria > Planctomycetota > Phycisphaerae > Sedimentisphaerales > Anaerobacaceae > Fen-1362. The sequence continues at coordinate 13,193 of CAYUIL010000012.1, forward strand.
GGAGAGCGGCAAATATGTCTTCCTCGACCCTGTCAGTTGTGACTATATTCCGGCGATAGAACCGCACGCCGCATTTGTGGAAAAAGCAAAATACTTTATTCGTATGGGGATGTATAAGGAGGCCTTCGAAACAATACTATCGGCACAGGGCAGAGAGGCGGAGATTGTTAAGGATGTCCTGTGCATGTATGTTGCCTATTCGTATTCACTTGTAGGCGAGGTTACCGACAGCCGGATGGGTATCGAAGGAATCGACAAGGTGATGTCCTATGGATTTCACTGGGCGGCCCCGAGTGTGATTGTGGAGGTGCTCGGCGGCAGCCGGGCCGCCTGTAAATTGCTTGCCGAGAGGAAATTGCCCGTGTCAGAGGCACTGAAAAGCGGCCTCAAATCGGGCCTGCAAATGACCAACTCCGGAAAGTACTTCGTGGCCAAATAAACGTATAAGAGAGTAGGCAGATGAAAAACGAGGCGGTTTACATTCTCGGCGGTTACCAGACGGATTTTGCCCGCAACTGGGCAAAAGAAAATAAGCATATCGCCGCGATGATGCGCGAGGCATACCAGGGCAGCATCGAGTCAACAAAACTGGAGCCAAGTGATATTAAGGCGGCCTTTATCGGCAACTTCGCCGGCGAACTGTATTGTATGCAGGCGCATCTGGGGGCGTTCTTTGTAGATTTTGACCGCCGCTTCGTCGGCCTGCCTACGATTCGCTTCGAGAACGCCTGCGCCTCCAGCGCGGTGGCGGCACTTGCCGCAATGGCCTATATCCAGGCGGGCATCTACGACCTGATATGTGTAATCGGCGTCGAACAAATGAAAACGGCCGACTCGGCCAAGGGCGGCAATTATCTGGGGACCGCGGCCTGGTATGAAAAGGAATGCGCGGGGATAGAATTTCCATTCCCGAAGTTGTTCGGTAAGCTCGGCGATGAATACGACAAGCGGTACGGCCTCGACAACAAGCACCTGGCTCGCATTGCGGAAATCAACTACGCCAACGCAAAAAACAACCCCAATGCCCAAACCAGAGACTGGTTTATGAGTTTTGAGCACGCCTGCACAACAGGCAAATATAATGCAGCCATTGGCGGGAGAATCAAAATCAGCGACTGTTCTCAGATAACGGATGGCGCGGTGTGCCTGTATCTTGCTTCACAAAATTATGCATCCAAATATGCCGAACGTCGCGGGCTGAAACTTGAAAGTATTCCGCGAATACTCGGCTGGGGACACACAACAGCTCCGATTGAGTTCGCAAGAAAGGTTGAGGACTCGAAAGATAATGATTTCGTGCTGCCGATGACCCGAAAAGCAATAACAGATGCATACAGCCGAGCCGGCATAAAAGATTGCTGGGATTTGGATGCGATTGAAACCCACGACTGTTTCACCACCTCGGAGTATATGGCCATTGACCATTTCGGGCTGACAAAACCGGGCGAATCTTGGAAGGCGATTGAGGAAGGCATTATTGGAATGGGCGGAAAGCTCCCCATCAACCCCTCAGGCGGGCTTATCGGCTGCGGACATCCCGTCGGCGCCACCGGCACAAGGCAATTGCTCGATGCATATAAACAAGTTACCGGAACTGCCGGCGACTATCAGGTGCCGAATGCCAAGAGAGTAGCTACACTTAACATTGGGGGCACTGCAACAACAAACGTCTGTTTCATCGTTGGGACAAAAGATTAATCTGAAACACAATGCTAACGGCTCAATAATAGGGACGCTGATGCCGGAATATGCCCGGCAGACAGCAGAATTGCATACCACAGATACAAGGCAATGATGTGATGCGAATACTACTATCGAGTGTAGGTCGTCGCGGGTACCTCGTCAAGTACTTCAAGGAAGCACTTGGCAATAATGGTGAGGTCTGGGGAGCGGACAGCAGCCAGTATGCGCCGGCTTTTCACTACTGCGATAAGAGCACTCTGTTGCCGGTAGTAACCTCTCGCAATTATGCGGACGAGCTGCTTGCTTTCTGTCGGAGCAACAAGATAAATATGCTCGTGCCGCTTATAGACCCTGAGCTTCCCGTCCTGGCGGCACAACGCCAGCGGTTCTTCGACGCAGGCATCATAGCAGTGATTTCGCCGCCCGAGACCATAGAGACAGGCCGCGATAAGTACTTGACATACAAATTCGGAAAGGAAAAACACATCGACGTCCCCGAAACGGTGCTTGGTCTTTCAGAAGCAGAGGCGTTGCTTGCGAACGGACGACTCGGATGGCCCGTTGTAGTCAAGCCACGAGACGGCAGCGCCTCGGTAAACATAACATATTGCAAGGACAAGAGGCAGTTAAGGAACGCCTTTGAGAACTGCCCCAACCCGATGATACAGGAGTACATGGAGGGCGATGAGTTTGGCTACGACCTCTTCAACGACAGAGATTTCAAACCCATAAGCGTTTTTTGCAAGCTGAAACTGGCTATGCGAGCTGGAGAAACGGACAAGGCGGTCAGCACCGACAACAAGGAACTGATTGCATTAGGACTCAAAATAGCTGAGAACCTGCGGCTATTTGGACCTGCGGATGTAGACGTTAAGATTGGCAAAGATGGCCCAAAGCTTCTGGAGATAAATCCGCGTTTTGGAGGCGGCTATCCCTGCTCACACCTCGGCGGGGCAAACTTTCCGGCAAAGCTGCTTTCATTATGCAACGGTGAACGTCTCAGCCCCGACATCGGTTCCTGTCCGGCGGGCGTGTATATGTTCAAACAAGACGAGATTGTCACCGCAAGCCGGAAAAAGCTTGAATCTATCCCCGGCCCGGAACAGAAAATCTAAACTGTGCCGACCGTAAGGGACTTGACTTTGAGTAATGCCCCGGCCCGTCATTACGCAATGACGGGCCGGCCAATTTTGGGTTGTGCACTCGTTTTACCGAGAGGGTTGGCTGTGATGAGGCGCATAAGCTGCTCGGCAATGTTGGTGGTCTCTCTGTTTTGCGTAACCGCTGCGGCGCTGGAGCCAAATGAAATTCTTGTGATTGTCAACAGGGACTTTGAGCCGTCGGTGGAGCTTGGGCAATACTACTGTCAACAACGCAATGTCCCCAAAGAAAATCTCCTGGCCCTGTCCTTGGGCAAGACACTTGCAGACACGATAAGCAGGGATGATTACGACAAGAGTATTGCCGAGCCGATTCGCAAAAGGTTGGCCAACGGCGAACCCGGTCGGGAAATCAAATGCCTGCTGACGACATACGGCGTCCCCCATAAGGTTGGGCCTCGCGGCCCGCTGGAAGACCAGCAGGAGCAGCTCAAGCAGCTTGAAACATCCGCTGCGCAATATGAAAAGGAGCTTAAAGACGCGCAGGAAAACGCGAAGGCGACAGGTGAGCAGGCAATCAAGCGGGAGCTTGCGAGGGTTCGAGGCAAGATAGATTGGATACTGGGCAAAGAAACTAATGCCGGTGTGGACAGCGAGTTGTCGATGGTTTTATTCGGGCCTTATGAATTGTACCGGTGGCAGCCGAATCAGTTGAACAAAAACAGCAGGTATCCCGAATACCTGACTTTGACGATTATGGTTTGCCGGCTGGACGGCCCCACGCCGCAGATAGCCCGCGGACTTGTCGATAAGGCGATTGCAGCAGAAAAAACAGGGCCAAACGGCATCGTCTATATCGACTCTCGCGGAATCCCCGACGATGGACGGCCATATTCCCTTGGACATTTCGACCAGACGCTGCGCGACCTCGCGGTCCTGTTACGGCTTCGCACAGCTTTAGAGGTCAAAGAGGAGCGGACCGAAAAGCTCTTTGAGCCCGGCAGTTGCCCGCGAACAGCGATTTACTGCGGGTGGTACAGTTTGAAAAAGTATGTGGACGCATTTGACTTCGTTGACGGTGCAGTCGGGTTTCACATCGCCAGCCTGGAAGCGGTGGACCTTAGGGACCCCAACAGCAGCCAGTGGTGTCCGGCGATGTTAACTCACGGAGTTACTGCAACGCTGGGTGCCGTGGCTGAGCCGTATTTGCACGCGTTTCCCAACCCCAGGGAATTCTTTCTCGAATTGCTCAATGGCAAATGCCTTGCTGAGGCGTTCTACCGCACACAGCCGTTCTGCTCCTGGCAGTTGGTCGTGATTGGAGACCCCCTTTACAGACCTTTCGGCAGGCCTGTCGGCAGCAGATGACGACTATTCTCGGATTCGTCGCATCCGGCTGCGATGGTATTTCAGCAGGCCCGCAAAATAGATCGTGCCAACGACGCCGACGACGGCCAAGACCGCAAACAGCAGGTCAGTCATTGCAAAGTGCCTGCCTAACAGCAGCGAACCGGCCTTCACAACAAACAGCAAAGCAATCGGAACCCCAAGTGCCAGCAGCAACCAGGCACTAAGGGACTTAACAGACAAATAGAGTTTCATAAATTGAACCCATGCTAACGTAAAACCGCCGTAAGCAAGGATGTGAAAAACAGCGTCTGAAACCGGCGCCAACTCCGACAGGTTGGCCTTCGCAAGGTTCGTCAACCCGAAGATTGTTACCGCCGAAACCGCCAGCAACGCCTGCCAGAATGCCAAAAAGACAAATATAACCAACCCCGCCAATATCCCCGCCACATTGGCCACGAAATCCGACACATCGCACGTCCTTCCCACATAGGGCTGCAGCAATTCATCCAACCCTCCATAGGCGGCAACGACAAAAAGAATTAACCACGCCGCCCGGCTGCGCCAGCTTACCTTCCTGTCGGGGCAGACCGAAAACCACAGCAGAAAAACCAGATTCATATATGCAAGGAAATGAAGCCACTTGTCTGACACCCGCGCCTGGTAAACCATCTGCGGTATCGGTATATGCGCAACTATAATAAGCACAACCCAGTAAATGACCAGAACTGCGATTGTTATCTTCTGTCTATGCCTCAACCTCATAGCAATCCCCGCAAAATCGGCTTAGAAGCCCGGCGGTAACGGGAAGACAAACAATTTTAATTTATCGACCCCGTCCTTCAATTTTACCAGAACCTGGTTTATGATGTAACCGTTTATTCGGTTAAAAGCAGGAGCAAGGTTATGTTGCAATCGATACTTGAGTTTTTCAGAAGTTCCATAACGGAGCAAGTAGCCGGCAACCCATTCTGGTTCATAGTGGGCTTCACAGGCCAGGTGATATTCGGCGCCAGGTTCATACTGCAGTGGATAGTCAGCGAATACAAGAAACGCTCTCACGTGCCCGTCGCATTCTGGTATATATCGCTGCTGGGCAGCGTGGTTCTGCTGAGTTATGCGGTCCACCGTAAGGACCTCGTTTTTATGCTGGGCCTTTCGCTTAATACGCTGATTTACGCGCGCAACCTTCACCTGATTCACAAGCACGCAAGAAAACCCGTGGCAGGCCCAATCGTAAGCGGCGAGGATTAGCAGTTCACGGCATCCGTCGACTCCCGCCGCTGGTAACTTTGCCTGAGGCATATTTTAGGGGGCTGGAACAATGAAACGATTTGGAATTTCTCGGATTAGCAAAATAGGATTCCTGGCAGCATGTTGTCTGGTTGGTTTGTCTGTCCTTGCTTTGCCGGTCTTCTCCCAGGTCCAAAGGCGGTCGCGGGCAGGCGGGTCGAAAGTGATTCAGCTCCCTGCACCGAATCTATCGGGCACCGTGAGCTTAGAAGAGGCAATCGGTATGCGGCGAAGCGTTCGGCAGTTCGCCGACAAGCCGCTCAACTTTGTTCAGATGGGGCAGTTGGCCTGGGCCGGGCAGGGCATAACCGACAAGCAACGGGGCTTTCGCGCCGCACCTTCAGCGGGGGCCTTGTACCCGATAGAACTTTATTTTGTTACGCCTGACGGCTTATTCGTTTATCGTCCCGATGAGCATTCGCTGGAGCAGCTTTCCCAATCAGACCTGCGCAAGCAACTGTCGGCGGCGGCCCAGAAACAGGGGTCGGTTGAAGATGCGGCCTGCGATATCGTTATTGTCGGGTCCGCCAGAAAGGTCGCAACCAAGTACGGCAACAAGGCGACAAGGTTTATGCTGCTCGAGGCCGGCCACGTCGCAGAGAACATACAGTTACAGGCCGTAACACTGGGGCTGGCGTCGGTGCCCGTCGGCGCATTCGATATAAAAAACGTCGCCAAGGTCTGCCAACTACCGGGGAATTTGGAACCGCTTCTGATTGTTTGCGTTGGCCATCCGCTTGTGCAGCAGACAGCCGAACCAAGTGGCAAAACCGCTGCTGGAGCGAAAAAGGTCGTTCTTGTTGTCCCGAGCGTCAACTTCGCAGATGCGGAGCTTTTCGAGACCCAGCGAGTTCTCACCGAGGCGGGTATCGAAACCGTAATTGCAAGTTCAAAGATTGGGCCATTGCAGGGGACGCTCGGCGGGATTGCCGCCTCCGAGGTGGTGCTCGACAAGGTGCGCGTCGAGGATTTCGATGCGGTGGTCTTTGTAGGCGGGCCTGGGGCCGCCGAGTATTTCACCAACCCGGCTGCACTCGGCATCGTGCGGGAAGCGGCTGCCAGATACAAGGTCGTCGCAGCGATAAGCATTGCCCCGACGATTCTGGCCAACGCAGGCCTGCTCAGAGGCGTAAGGGCAACCGGCTTCATTACTCAGCGCGAGCAGATGCTCAAAGGCGGGGCACAATACACAGGCACCCCTGTCGAGCGGGATGGCCTCGTAATAACCGCCAGCGACCCCTCGGCGACCATACCGTTCGCTCAAACAATTGCCGCCGCCCTTCAGGAAGAACGACCAAAATCAGGGAAAAACCCGTGATACCGCCTATTTTGAATTGCCACCGTGGTTGTAACGATTTGTGATTGGCAGGCGCCTGTCCCTGCCGAACGCCTTGGGCGTGATTTTCACCCCAGGCGGCGATTGCCTTCTCTTGTATTCGTTGCGGTCAACCATACGGATGACCCTGCTGACGACGTCTTTCGGCAGGCCCCCTTCGATTAGCTGCCCAGCGGACTTGTCTTCCTCCACGTACCCTTTGAGAATCTTGTCCAACAGGTCGTACTCGGGCAGCGAGTCGGTGTCCTTTTGATTTGGTCGTAGCTCGGCGGTCGGCACTCTGTCTATAACGCTCTGTGGTATGATTTCACGACCGTTCACATCGTTAATGTAGCGCGCGAGCTTGTACACCATTGTTTTGAAGACGTCCTTTATGACGGCAAAACCACCGGCGGTGTCCCCGTAGAGCGTCGTGTAACCCACGGCAATTTCGCTTTTGTTGCCGGTGGTCAGGACCAGAGCACCTGACTGGTTGCTCAGTGACATCAGGATTGTGCCCCTGATTCTCGCCTGGAGATTTTCGTAGGCGATACCTTTACCGTCCCATCCGGGCGCCTGCTCAAGCGAACTGTTGAACCGCTCAAGAACAGGCCCGATTGGGATGGTCATAAACCTGATGCCTAAGTTTTTGGCGAATTTCTCGGCGTCGCTAATCGTCTCCGGGCTGTTAAATTTTGAGGGCATCGTGATTCCGATGACGTTTTCGGCGCCCAGCGCCGCAGCCGCAACAGCCGCGGTCACGCAGGAATCTATCCCGCCGCTTAGGCCCACCAAAACCTCACTGAAACCGTTTTTCCGAACGTAATCCTTTGTGCCGAGCACCAGGGCAAGATACATTTCATCGAGCGTATCAAGAATTCGGGAAGTCGAATCGCCAACCGGCTTTACGGTATAGTTCTTGCCTTCGGCTTCGACATCTGCGATGAGCAGGTCATCTTCAAACGGCTTGGCCATAGCGACGATTTTGCCGGATGCGTCGGCGAACATACTCTGGCCGTCAAAAACAAGCTCGTCCTGTCCCCCTACTAAATTGCAATAGCAAACAGGACATTCGAGCTGCGTAGCGCACTGGCTGACTATCTCCTTCCTTGTCTCGATTTTGCCTAAATGAAACGGCGATGCGGAGATGTTTAGCAGCACATCGATTCGGCCGGAACTTTTGAGGAACTTAACAAGCCAGTCGATGTCCCATATATCCATACAAATCGTTACTGCTATATTGAGGCCGCCAAGTTCGATAATCAATGGTTTGGTGCCCTGCCCGAAATAGCGCTTTTCATCGAAAACACCCTCATTAGGCAGCAGCCCTTTCCTATAGACGTTCACCAATCGCCCATTTTTTAGCACCCCGGCGCAGTTGTAAGCGTTGCCGCGAAAGTAATCCGCAAAGCCGACAACGATGGTCGCCTCAGGGCAATCTGTTGCGAGCTTCTTCACAACCCGGCGATTGTCATCTAAGAAATGCCTCTTGAGGAGCAGGTCTTCCGGCGGATAGCCGCACACCGCAAGCTCCGGAAATACAAGTAAGTCAACACCCCCCTGCCGTGCCCGGCTGTAAACCGCCCGCATCCTCTCGGCGTTACCCTCCAGGTCCCCTACCACCGCATCAAATTGCCCCAAACCCACACGCATCGCAAATAACACCCCGGACGCCAACATCTCCCGATTGACTTTGGCGCCCAATAACGAAGATGGCGGGCCCGATTACGCTAACGCTTCGTCGGGTAAAATTCTTTTCCTTAGCGTCGCTTTTCCAAATGTATACATACCACATATTTCAAACTCTAACGGCCGTGCCGTTCGTAGCGCAGCGAAGAACGGAGAGGGCGGGATTCGATTTGCCCTCTCTTTGTAAGGTTCTCAACAACTTGATGTTACGGCTTAATTCAAATGGTAGCAAGGATTAAAATTCTCTTGTTGATTTACTATTATTGCACGATTTTTTACTATCTTGAGACATATTTTGAGGGCAATTTGAGGGCAACGCATTCACTACAACACCTTATGGCTCTATTTTGAGCTGTAACCGAAGTTTACAAGTAGTTAGCAAGTCACTGACAAGTAGCTTCTGGGGTGGCTTACTGCTGACGACGTAAATTATCCTGCCATAATCGCTGAACCGCTACGGCACTGGTGCCCATCCATTGGCGAAGACAGCAAAATCATATAAGTCAACTATGCCGGACGGGTCTTCGTAAAGGTTTGCACGTGAATCATAGCCCGCATCGCCAGGGACTTTTAACCAGGAATCGCAAAAGGCAGCCAGGCCATCGAAATTGAAGGCAAGGGTATCAACTTTAGTTAAGCCATATAAATAACCGTAGAGGGCCATTTTGCCACGCATTGACTGCTGGGGTGTACATTCCGAATGAGCCCAGACATATCTTGTGTCGAAATAACCTTCCGCTGCAGGCCAGCCGGAATAAGCAGGGTAACACCAGGCAGCTAACCTGCTCGGCCTATTACCAGTCATGCCATTAGGTTCAGGTCGTGTGTCCCAATCTTTGGTATTCAAATAGGGTGTATATCCGGGATGAACGCCGGGCGAGCCATCGTCTCTGCCGGTGGTATAGGCATTTCTGATACTGCGCTTGTTTGCCAGGTTTGTGCAGGCGGTGGTCATAATAATGGTATTCATATTGTTGCGCCCAAGACCCCAGTCGGCTTCGAGGACCAGCGCATTTTCGAAATATTGCTTGTCGGAAGGACTGTCGGCAATAGCGTGGGCAACTATCGACCTTTGCACATTCTGACTGGTCTTAAACCAACCCTGGTTTTCGTCCGAAGCTCTTCGAGTCGGCCGAAGGTTAGAATAATGTGCCTCAATACTATTAGCTTCGTAAATAATGGAGGCCTTCATCCTGCTGACTAAGGCGGGATAATGAACAGTTCGTTGGGTTTTAAGATAACCGGCAGACGCATAAAGCTGATTCTGGCTCGAAGTAAGTATCGGAGAAGTGGTTGTTGTCGCAGAGCTCAAGAAGTTGACCATGTTTTCATAAGCAGTATCTCCCGTCAGGTTGTAGAGGAACGCCGCAGCCATCATTTTCAAATCCCTACCCCTGATTGAGCCATTACCGACGTCCTGCGACGCATCAAGCATCTGGTCGGGCAGGGCTGAGGCATAATTGTAAGCCGTAACCGCGGCAGTGGTGTACGTATCTTTCAAGCTATCGAGTCCTGCAAGCATAAAACAATTAGCCAGCATAGATGCGTTTGCAGCACTTGCCCATGCCGCTATAGGGGTGGTTCCGGCCTGGTAAAGGACGTTGCTGCCGGTAGGATTGGTAAGTCCGTGACTGTATCCGTCTCC
>CAYUIL010000013.1:0-5349 GCA_964444715.1 uncultured Pirellulales bacterium
AAAACGATAGAAAACCGCTATGACGTCTGTGTCATTGATTGTCCGCCTTCGCTGGGTATCCTTACGCTCAACTCGCTGATAGCCAGCACCGATTGTATTGTCCCTGTTCAGGTGCACTATTATGCAATGGAGGGGCTTAAGCAGTTATTCGAGACCTGCGAAATCATCCAGGAGCATTTTTATCCCTGCACCGTGAAAATCACCGGTTTGCTGCTCACTTTTGTCGAAGACCGGCTGGTTTTCACCAGGCAGATTCAGCAGCAGATGCGAGAGTTTTTTGGGGATTTGGTCTTCGATACCGTCATTCATAGAAACATCCGCCTCGCCGAAGCACCAAGCGCCGGCGAAAGCGTGCTGACCTACGCCCCGGACAGCAGGGGGGCCATTGAGTACTTGGCACTGGTCGACGAAATCCTTTATGGCAAGGCCCATATCCGGGCAACCGGGGGACAGACGCCTGAGGCCGACGCCGCCGGCTCTGAGAATACCGAGATGGCTGTTGCTGCAACTGTGGTCGGTGATGCTTCTGCGGCGCAGACCAGCGATGCTGTCGACCCATCGCAGCAGTCCCAGAGCGAGACCGCTGTTGAACCGACCGTGTCGGAACCAGTTCAGCAAATGGCAAACGTCGAAAACCCTGAAAAGCAATCCGGCGAAACCAACAGTTCCGTGCCGACTGAGGAGGTTAACAATGCATAAGAGGAGAGCGGGACTGCAAAAGGGGGTTTCCAAGATATTCACTGGCATCCATGCCCCCAGGCAGGATGCCTCCGGTGCCGCCACTCCTCCCGCTGCACCGGTGCCTGCCAAGTACATTCCACCAAAGCCGATTGCTCCCAGTCCTCGCCCCTTCACTATTCCGGAACCGGCGCAGCATACCCCACCGGCGCCAAAGGAGGCCGCTTACTCGCCACCGGTGCCCAAGCAGGCCATTTACGAGCCGCCCAAGCAGGCCATTTACGAGTCGCCGGCTCTTGCACCCATCATCAGGCAGCCCCAACCGGAGCCGTTGCCTAAGCTACACAGGCGGATACCCTTGCTGAAAACCTGGGAGCAGATAAAGGCCAAGTTGTTTGCCTCGAAACCCGGCGTTGATTCCCGCAGGCAAAAAATAATGATTCTCGTGATGCCGGTTTTGTTCGTGGTTTTCGTCACCGTGCTTACTAAGATGCTCCGGACGCCGGCCACCTCGGGGCCAAAGCCGAAGTTCGCGCCCTCCGGAAGCGTTGTTGCATTTAACGGCGAAATAGACTGGGAGCTGCCGCCGCTTTACCCCGAAACCCTTCGTGACCCGACGGTCTTTGGCGCCGCCCCACAGACCCAGGAGGATACCAGCAGACCTACGGTAAAAGGCATTGTTTACAGCGAGGACAATCCCTGTGCTGTTGTTGGCGACCGAATCGTCTCGGCGGGCGATGTCGTCCAGGGGGCGACGGTCGTAAAAGTCGGCCCCGGCAGCGTTGAGTTCGCTATTGGGGATAAGAAATGGACACAAAAAGTCGAACGTTAAACGGAACATAAACCGGAAGAAAATTACATTTAAGTTTAGAAAGGGACAGTTATGAAAAGGTCGATGAAGTTCAGAACAATCTATTTGCCGGCGGTTCTCACATTGCTGCTGTCGCCCTGCGTCGCTGCAATCGCCGCCGCACTCGCTGGCCCAGACGAACCCAACGTGGGCAAAGCAGAGGTTCTCACAACCCTCGAGCAGCGAATGCAAAAGAAAATCAGCGTGGATTTCAGGGACACGGCCATCGACGACGTCATAAGAATTATGGCCGGGCAGGCCGACGTCGACGTCGTCAAAAGCCCAAAAGTCACCGGCACAGTAACAGCAAGGCTCAAGGACGTTCCCCTCGAAGAGGCCCTCAAAAACATCCTTGCCGCACAGGGCTACGATTACGTCATGAGCAAGAACATGATTAGAGTGGCACCTTCGGGGGATATCACGCAGGAGGCCGAAAAGTTAGTCAATAAGATTTACCGGATTACCTACGCCGACATCAAGGGGGTGGAAAAGGCCCTCAGCAAGTTCATCTCACAGCGCGGCTCAATATCCGTCAACACCGGGACCAGCAACATAATCGTTACCGACACCGAGAGCAAAATTAAGGCCATCGACACGTTCATCGAGGAGATAGACCGCATAACGCCTCAAATACTCGTCGAGGCAAGAATCTACGACATCAGCAGCCAGGACAAGCTGGACCTCGGTGTCGAGTGGAACGCGGGGCGAAACACCGGTTATACTTCTGATGCTAGCGGCACCGTTACCCTACCGCCGGGAATAGTGGGCGCTAATCCCTCAACCGGCGATGTTGCCCCGTTCTCAACGGGCATATTTACCGGCGCTACAGGCAAAACCACGGGCACCGTTGGAGCGCTGCGATTCGGCTGGCTAAGAGACAACCTCGACATCGATATGGTCATCAGGGCACAGAAGAACCTCATTAACGCCAAGCTGCTGGCAAATCCAAGGGTTCTGGTGCTTGATAACGAAAGGGCACAGATAAAGATTACGTCCGAAATACCGTATCAGGAGCTGACCCAGACAAGCGGCGGCGGGAGCATCGGCACGACCAGCTTCAAGGATGTCGGCGTGTCACTCGATGTTGTCCCGCATCTTACCAGGGATGAAATGATTCGGCTCAACTTGAGGCCGACGTTCAGCGTCCAGACCAGCAGCGTAACGTTTGCCAGCGGCTCGCTTACCTATCCGCAGCCGGTTGTTGACAAGCGAGAGGCCGAGACCACGCTATTGGTTAAAAGCGGCCAGACAGTCGTTCTCGGCGGTTTACGCAAGAAGGATGTCACCAAGCAAATCAACAAGGTACCGCTCTTAGGCGATATACCCATTATTTGCTACCTGTTCAGGTTTGAAGGCGAGAGCACCGTCAACAGCGAGCTGGTTGTGTTTGTAACGCCCTCGATAGTCAAGGAAGGCGGGCTTTCTGACCTTGAGAAAAAGCAGTATGAGGTGACGAGTTTTCAGGGACCGACACCGGAACTGACAAGAGCGGAAATGAGCGTTGCAGCCGGCGGTGAGTAACAATTAAAGACCGTCCGATAAGTTTTCTCTGTTTATCAGCGAGGTAGTCCCGCCCAGCGCTGGGCGGGACTATTTCTTTTTGTGCAAAACCACGAAAACGCAAAGGCACGAAGAGGTTTTTGACATGGATTCACACCCCGCTTCGCTAAAGCTTCCGTCTTCGTCCCGATAGACGACATCGGGACTACGCCGGACACGACGCAGGGCAGGCGGACTTTGACACCAACGATATCACCTGTAGTCCCACCAGGGACGGTGCCAGGGCCAACGGCGAAAACAGATTACCCTTATATTGTCAGTGCCGAAGGAGTATTGGCCGGTTTTTAACTGGCCGACAACCGCAAGCTCGACCCGGCCATTCGCGCCTGTCGGCGGACAAGTATCAGGGATAGCATCCATTAACTCGTCTGTATCGAACAAGGCAAAAATGGTCACGTTCCGGCCAATCCGCCCAGGCGGATAAATCACGCCTACCGGCGGATAAATCCATACCCAATCCGCTTCGATTTCGCCCGGGTAGAGCAAAATCGGCTTATTTGTGTCTATCTGGTCTCTGGTAATGCCTTTGGGCAGGCGTAACATTGTCGTTATTCTCGGCTGGCGCCAACGGTTTCGTCTTAGCGTGCAAAGATTGAGAACCTTTGGCATCACGCGAAGGTTCGCTTCTATCGGCCCGACAACGGTTATATTTACCTCATTTGGTTCGGAGTCGATTAGGCCGTCATTTACGGTTAACGAGATAACGTGTTGGCCGACGGGCAGTTCAATTATAGGATTGACGCCGTTTGTGTCATAAGTGTTTCCGTCGATTGACCAGGTCCACAGGTAAGTCAATGGCTGATTGAAATCATCATAGGAACCAGAGCCATCCAGGTTTACCTCCGCAATTCCATCGAGCCAGGCGTAAACCGTCTGTTCCGGGCCGGCATCGGTAACCGGGGCGGCATTTTCCCACCAAAGATGTGGGGAATCTACTCCCTCATCAATTATCCATACAGGTGTATTGAAGTCCCAGTCGATGAAACTGCTCTGCTGTTTCATCAACTCATCCGTCAGCGGTGTTCCGAGTCCATTATCCGGCCCGCTGGTGATGAGAAAATAGCTGCTGCTGATACTGATACTGCCGTACCTTTTACGTCCCACCAGCCCGCCGAGATATTGTGAATTATCTCCGCCGGTAACGGCGCCTGTCGAATAGCAATTGCTTATACTGTCGTTACTTTTACATCCCACCAACCCGCCGATACCGTATGAAAGATCCCCTCCAGTGACATCGCCTGTCGAATAGCAGTTGCTGATGCTGCCGTAGTCGTTATCTCCCACCAGCCCGCCGAGATATTGTGAATTATTTCCGCCGGCGACAGTACCTGTCGAGAAGCAATTGCTGATGTTGCTGCCATAGCTGTTACCCACCAGCCCGCCGATATATTGTGAATAATCTCTGCCGGTAACGGCGCCTGTCGAATAGCAACCGCTGATAGCGCCGTAATAGTTTTCTCCTACCAGTCCACCGACATCATCCGAACCGGTAACGGCGCCCATCGAATAACAATTGCTGATAGTGCTGTTGCTGTTATATCCCACCAGCCCGCCAACAATATGGCAATAAGTACCGCCAACAGGACCTGTCGAACGACAATGGCTGATGTCACTGTTGTTGCTGTTGTTCCCTACGAGACCGCCGACATCCCTACTGCCATTGCTGACCGCCACCGTCGCATAGCAATCACTAATACTGCCGCCCCAGTTGATACCCACCAGCCCACCGACAGAATCCAGACCGCCGTTAACGGCGCCTGTTACATAGCAATTGGTGATGCTGCCGTAGTCGTTAACTCCCGCCAGTCCGCCGACGAAATCCGAGATGCCTGTGACGGTGATGCTGACGTTTTCAAGGCCGAGATTTTTTATCTCGCCGCCGAAAACATACCCGAACAGGCCTAAATAATCTTTGTGGGCGTGGTTGGTATTTATGGTCAGATTGGTAATTTTATGCCCCGCCCCATCGAAGATACCTTTAAAGGCCCCTACACGACTAAGTGTAGCAGCGTTAGGCGCTATGACAGCGGTGGCAAAGACCCGCCCGCCGGGCAGATCCGGGTCGAGGTCGATATCCGCCGTAAGGATGAAACATTTGGTGTAGAGGTTTATATCGGCTGCCAAAACCAGCAGGTCGCCGAGTACGCCGATTTGGTAGGGGTCGTTCGGCTCGCCCGTCCCGCCACAGGAGCATTCGCCCAAACGAACGGCGGGTAAACCCGCCAAACGAACGGCGGGTAAACTGCGCTACGAGGGAATAG
>CAYUIL010000013.1:5359-15109 GCA_964444715.1 uncultured Pirellulales bacterium
GGTGGTAGAGTAGAAGTAGTTTTAAGTGTTGAGCGTTTAGTTTTAAGTCAGGGAAAACGAAAGAAGGGATTTTAATAGATGAGAGTATTACTGGTCGGCAGCGGGGGACGAGAGGATGCGATTGCGTGGAAATTGGCGCAATCGAAGGAGTTGAGCAAGCTGTATATAGGGCCGGGGAATCCGGGGACGGCGAGATGGGGAGAGAACGTAGCGATAAAAGCGGAGGACGTGGAGGGGATAGTCAAATTCGCCAAAGAGAAGAAGGTGGAGCTTGTGATAGTGGGGCCTGAGGACCCGCTTGCGGGAGGCGTGGTGGATGCGCTGGAAGCGGCGGGGATAAAGGCGTTTGGGCCGACGAAAGCGGCTGCGCAGTTGGAGGCGGACAAGGCGTTTTCAAAACAGATAATGCGGTCAAGCTCGGTATCGACGGCGGAGGGGCGGGTCTTCACGAGGTTTGCGGACGCCAAGGCGTATATAGCGAGCCGGGATGAGCCGGTGGTGATAAAGGCGGCGGGATTAGCGAAGGGCAAGGGGGTGATAGTTTGCGAGGAGCCGTCCGACGGGATATTGGCGGCCGAGAAGATAATGGTGAACAGGATATTCGGCCCGGCGGGTGACAAAATAGTGGTGGAGGACAAGCTGATAGGAGAGGAGGCGTCGATTCTGGCATTTGTGGATGGCCGTAGTATATATGTGATGGAGTCGTCGCAGGACCACAAGCCGATAGGAGACGGGGACACGGGGCCAAACACGGGCGGGATGGGGGCATACAGTCCGGCGCCAGTAGTGACGGACGCGATGATGAGTCAGATTGAGCGTGAGATTTTGGTGCCGGTTGTGGATTGTATGAATCGCAACGAGACGCCATATAAAGGTGTGCTTTATGCGGGACTGATGATAACGGCGGGGGGGCCGAGGGTTCTGGAGTTCAACGTTCGGTTCGGGGACCCGGAGACGCAGCCGATTTTGATGCGGCTGAAGAGCGATTTGTTAGAGGTTTGCTTAGCGGTGTGCGAGCAAAAGCTGGATGAGGCGACGTTAGAGTGGGACAGGCGGCCCGCGGTGTGTGTGGTGATGGCGTCGGGGGGCTATCCGGGGAATTACGAGAAGGGGAAAGTCATAACAGGTGTCGATGAGGCGGAGCAACTGGACGATGTTGTTGTGTTCCACGCGGGGACGGCAAAGAAGGATGGCTCGTTGGTGACGGCGGGCGGTAGAGTATTGGGGGTGACGGCGGTTGGGGGGACAATTGCAGAGGCGAAAGCGAGGGCATACGAGGCGGTTGGCAGGATAAGTTTTGAGGGTGCGTATTGTCGGCGGGATATCGCGGACAAGGCAGTAAGGGCCAGAAGGTGATTTTGGGCGACGAGGGTTTATGCCGTCGATTTTGAAACAACGTGGCAGGCCCTTTGGCGGGGCTCGGGGCAGGAGGGCGGCCGGGTGGTTTATTGAGTTTTTGATTTCGTGCGTATTGATATGGATTGTTTTTGCGTTGGCCGGGCGAGTGCTGCCGCAGATTGCGTTGAAGCAGATTTCGGAGCTGACGAACACACAAATCGGCGTTAAGTCGGTCGATTTCAGATTTGACGGGTCCGTTTTAATCAGGGACCTTGTGGTTCGGCCTCATGGTGAGGGGGAATACGACGATTCGATTTTGCGGGCGGAGACGGTTCGGGTGCGTTTTCGGCTGGGCAGCTTGCTGAAGTTTCGGCCTCGAGTGAAAGAGATATTTGTTGATGATTTTGTGCTGAGGGCACAATACGATTCGGACAAGGGGGAATGGAACCTGTCGGCGATGAAGATACAGATGCCGATGGGGGAAGTGAGCCGGATGCCGCTTATCTGGCTTGAGAACGGGACGGTTGAGTATAGCAAGGTTGTGGGCGGGCGGGTGAGGGTGTTGGCAAGCTCGCCGGTTTCGGCGGGTTTTCGGCCTGCGGAGAAGATAATCGGAGGTTATAGTTTTGATATTTCGGGTGCAGGCAGGCAGAACCTGGAGAAGAGCGCGGTTTTCGGGTATTGGCGTCCGGGTCGCGTTGTCGTGGGGGGCAGGATATCGTCGAAGGACGTGCCGGGATTTGAGCGGCCGTGGACAATCAAGTCGCTGGATGCGGAGCTGGATTATGAGCCGAACAAGTCCTGCGTTCTTACGGCGAAGGTGAAAGGTTTTACGTGTCCGCCGAGCGAATTGCGGAACGTGTTTGCTTTTGACACGAAGTCGGTGGCTGATAAGCTGCCCTTTGTTGACGCGTTGCAGGATTTCTTTAATCAATATAGCCCATCTGGAAAGATTGATATCGATTTGCGGGCTTCGGGGAATTTAGAACGGGCGAGTGAGAGCGCGATAGTAGGCAGGGTTTACTGCAGTGACGCGGCCATCTGCGACCGGAGTTTTGCCTACAAAGTGGAACATATAACCGGGCAGATAGACCTGACTGAAAGAAGCGCGGCATTGAAGGGGCTGACCGGCCGGCACGGGGAGGCGGAGCTTACTATTGACGGGTGGGCGGCGGACTTCGGGCCGGACTGGAAATACAATTTGCAGATTACCAGCGACAATATGCTGCTGGACGACGATTTGTATAATGCGCTTAACAAAAAGGAGCAGAAGTTCTGGTCGGCGTTTTCGCCCGCGGGGTTGGCGGCGATAAACTATTCGTGCAGTCGGCCGTCGCGGGGGGAAAAGCAAAGCGCTTTGGCCGTGCAATTACTCGACGTTGAGGGCAGGTACGTGGGGTTCGGCTACCCGCTGAAGCATACGAAGGGGATGCTATTTTTTGAAACCGGCAATGTCGTGTTTTCAGACGTGGTGTCGGAGTGGGACGGGCGGAGGATAACGATTAACGGCAAGGTGAACACCGGCGGCGAGCAGGCGGTATACGATTTTTTGATAAAGGGGAAAGACATACCATTAGACGCGACGCTGGCGGAGGCGCTGCCGGCGGCGCAGAAGGAGTTTTACAATCAGTTCGAGGCGTCGGGGCGGTTCGATGCAACAGTAAAGGTTTTCAATCCCGAGGGCAGGGGGACATTCACGGCCGAGATATTTCCGAAGAACAGCTCCATAAAGGCAAAGGCATTACCCGTAGTTATCAGCGACGTTACGGGCAGGGTCGAATTCAGGCCTGACGTGCTGGATATTGAGGAGCTTTCCGGGCGGTATGGGTCGGGGACGGTGGGTCTTTCGGGACGGGTCTGGCCCGCGGGCAAGGAGAAGGAGCTGGGATATTGTTTGTCGATGCAAGCCAGGAAGGTTGAGCTGAATGAGGAATTAGCAGGGACGCTGCCGAGGCCGTTGGCGGAAATGGTTGGACAATTGCGGCCTTCGGGCAAGGTGAGCTTGACGGCGGATATGAGCAGGAACGGGGACAGCAACTGCGGAGCCGACCGTTTGATTATAGAATGTTTGGGCAACACGATAGACTGCAATTTGCTGCCATATCCCCTGCGGGATATTTCCGGCAGGATAGCGATAACGCAATCGCAGATTGCACTTGAGGATGTTACGGCGAAGGCGTTGCACACGATTCAGGGGATGCCGGTGGAGTCGGTGATGAGGATGACGGGGAGGGTGGTTATGGGCGAGGGGAAGCAAATCACGGCCGGGGACATAAATTTTTCCGGTGAGAACGTCCGGTTCAAGGGGAAATCTTTGGCGAGGGTGGATACGGTTTTAGGATACGACGCAGAGTCGGGGCGGTGGCTGTCGAGATATTTTGTTGCGGATTTCTACGACGGGAAGATGATAGGCAAGTTTCAACTGAACAAATCAGGTGACGGCGGGCTGGATTATCTGCTTGAGGCGAGCGTCGCCGGGGCGGACCTGAGGCAGTTTCTTTCGGACACGGAAAAGGAGAGCCGGCCTGACGAGCATTACTCCAGCGGTTCGATAAACGGGTCGCTTAGCGTCGTTGGTTCGATAGTTGACGACAATATTCGGCTTGGGCGGTGCCGGCTGAAGATAATCGATATGGAGGTTGGGAAGATGTCGCCTTTGGCGAATCTGCTTACGGTGCTGAAACTGACCGAGCCGAGCGATTACGCCTTCGACCAGATGACGGTGGACGCATATATTCAGGACAACAGGATGTTTTTCCGGCAGTTTGATTTGTCGGGCAAGTCGCTTGCGTTTTACGGGTCGGGATGGCTGGATTTGAAGACGGACGATATCAATTTGACGCTGACGGCGCGTGGTCGTCGGCTTGCGACGGCGAGTCCCTCGATATTGCAGTCGCTGACGGAGGGTCTTGGCCGGGCGGTGATGCGGGTTGAGGTGAAGGGGCAGGCCAACGACCCACAGGTTACGACGAAGCCGCTGCCGGTAATCAGGGAGACGTTAGAGATTCTCGGCACGCCGCGTCAGGATTAAGGGTGTGCGACCGATGCCGAGCCACCGGCCAGCGGTTTTTTCTGCCAAAGTGGCATAGGTGCGGGAGAATAGATTGTTCATAAGGCCTTGTTTTGCAGGTAGTTGGGCGTCTCGTGGTTTTGGGCACGGGGTTTGCACATAATGATATATAAAGAGTATCTGGATTCCTGCTTTCGCAGGAATGACAAAAGGGCGAGAAAAAGATGACAGAGAAGCGATAAGGCATCCGGAAAAGAGGAAGATATGAAGTTTGATAAATTTACGTTGAAGGCGCAGGAGGCGCTGGCGACGGCGCAGCAGATGGCGATGGCCAAATCCCATACGGTGCTGTCGCCATTGCATTTGCTAAGTGCGATTGTCGGTGACGATGAAGGTATTGCGCCTGAGATTCTAAAGAAAATCGGCGCCAACGTCTCACGCATCAAGGATATGACGGAAAGCGAACTGCGCCGGCTGCCACAGGGCAAGGTAAGCGCCCAGATAATGCCGGACCCTGCGTTGAATCAGATTGTGTTAGATGCGCAGAATCAGGCGGATGCGATGGGGGATGAGTATCTGAGCGTCGAGCATCTGCTTTTGTCGCTTGCGTCGGTGGCCAGTGACGCAAGGGAGGTTTTGCGGCTAAATTCGGTAACACCTGCGCAGATTGAAAAGGCAATGAAAGAGATTCGCGGAGGCGAGAAGATAACCGATGCAAGCCCTGAGGGAAAGTTCAAGGTGCTGGAGCGATACGGGATTGATTTACTTGAGATGGCGAGGAAGGGCAAGCTCGACCCCGTTATCGGCAGGGACGAAGAGATTCGGCGATGTATGCAGGTCCTGAACCGGCGGACGAAGAACAACCCGGTTTTGATAGGCGAGCCAGGGGTGGGCAAGACGGCGATTGTGGAAGGACTTGCTCAGCGGATAGTGGCGGGGGATGTGCCGGCCGGGTTGAAGGACAAGAGGATTATCGCGCTGGATATGGGTTCGCTGATAGCGGGGACGAAGTTTCGGGGCGAATTTGAGGAACGGCTGAAGGCGGTATTGAAAGAGGTGATTTCAGCGGAGGGGCAAATAATTCTCTTCATTGATGAGCTGCACACGGTGGTTGGAGCGGGCAGGGCGGAGGGGTCGGTAGATGCGGGGAATTTGCTGAAGCCATCGCTTGCGCGGGGCGAATTGCGATGCATCGGCGCGACGACGATAGATGAGTATCGAAAGCACGTGGAAAAGGATGCGGCACTTGAGAGGAGATTTGCGCCGATATTGATAGACCCGCCGAGCGTGGAGGACACGATAACGATTTTGCGCGGTTTGAAGAACCGCTACGATACTCACCATGGGGTGCGGATAACGGATTCGGCGCTTGTGGCGGCGGCGACCTTGTCGAATCGGTATATCTCGGACAGATGGCTGCCCGACAAGGCGATAGATTTGATTGACGAGGCGGCATCAAAGCTGCGAATAGAGAACGATTCACTGCCTGCGGAACTGGATGATATTCGCAGGAAAATTATCCAGCTTCAGGTCGAGCGAGAGGCGCTGAAAAAAGAGACGGATGAGGCGAGCAAAGACCGGCTGAAAAGGGCCGAGAAGCAGTTGGCTGAATTGCAGGAGCAGGACAGAAAACTCACCAGCCAGTGGGAGCGGGAAAAGGGCGAGATAAACCACATCAAGGAGCTGAAACAAAAAATCGACCAGGCACAACTTCAGTTTGAAGAGGCACAGCGCAAGGGTGAGCTGGAGACGGCGGCGCGGCTGAAATACGAAACGATTACAAATCTAAAAAAAGAGCTTGCGGAGAAGGAAGCCCAGCTTGCCAAGACGGATGGAACAATGGTGCACAACGAGGTTACAGAAGAGCACGTTGCGGAGGTGGTGTCGAAGTGGACGGGGGTGCCGGTTTCACGATTGCTTAGCGGCGAGCGAGAACGGCTGATGAAGATGGAGGAGCATATTCGCAAGCGTGTTGTTGGTCAGGATGAGGCGGTGGGAGCATTATGCAATGCGGTGAGGCGGAACCGGGCGGGATTAGGGGACCCGCATCGGCCGATAGGGACGTTTCTGTTTTTAGGGCCGACTGGGGTGGGTAAGACGGAGCTGTCGAAGGCGCTTGCGGAGTTTTTGTTCAACGACCCCAGCGCGATGATTCGGATAGATATGAGCGAGTTTATGGAGCCACATTCGGTGGCGCGGCTGATAGGTGCTCCTCCGGGATACGTGGGATATGAGGAAGGCGGGCGGTTGACCGAGGCGGTGAGACGAAAGCCATATTCGGTGGTTTTATTGGACGAGGTTGAAAAGGCGCACCCGGACGTGTTTAACGTGCTGTTGCAGGTATTTGACGATGCCCGGCTTACGGACGGTAAGGGGCGGACGGTGGACTTCAAGAACACGGTTATCATTATGACGAGCAACATCGCAAGCGAGCAGATACAGAAGCTGACCGAGGAAAAGGGGGCGGACTGGGAGATTGAGGCGCACGTCAAGGAGGCGCTGAAGCAGGTGTTTAAGCCGGAGTTTTTGAACCGCGTTGACGAAGTGATTGTGTTTCATACGCTGACGCAAGACGACCTGCGTAAGATTGTAGATATACAGTTGCGGTATCTTGGTGGGCGGCTGAGAGAGCGCAAGATTGAGGTTGAGTTCACCGATGCTGCGAGAGGGCTGATTATGGAGGAGGGGTATGACGCGACATTCGGCGCAAGGCCGTTGAAGCGAGTTATACAGCAGCGATTGGAGAACCCGCTGGCCGGGGAGCTGCTGGCCGGCAAATTCAACGACGGCGACACAGTAAAAATCGGCGCTAAGCAGCACCAGTTCACGTTCGAGAAGGCGTAGCCATAAACTGTTTGAGAATGAGATTGTGGGAGGGGGATTTATCGCTTGCTTTGGGGGGAGCAATGGTGTCTAATTCACAGTCCGTTTTGGCAATGCGAACCGTTTTTGAGCAAATGATTCTTAGGAGAGATGCGCAAATATGGCGGATTCGATAAACTCACCACAAGCTGATTTGAAGGCATTGGCGGAGGCGGTGATAAAAGGGGACCCGAATACGGCGGTTGAAATCACGAAGCAGGCGGTTGCCGAGAAGTTGTCGGCGGAGAAGATACTCAACGAGGGTTTGATAGCCGGTATGGACGTTATCGGGGAGCGCTTCAAGAACAATGAGGTTTACATACCTGAGGTTCTTATTGCCGCACGTGCGATGAAGATGGCGATGGCGGTTCTGGAGCCGGAGCTTGTGAAAGCGGGTGTGAAGCCGGTCGGCAAATTAGTCATTGGCACGGTGCAGGGGGACCTGCACGATATCGGCAAGAACCTTGTCGCGATGATGATGAAGGGCGCGGGTTTCGAGGTGATTGACCTCGGCGTTGACGTTGCATCGGAGAAATTTGTTGAGCGGGCGAAGACAGCGGGGGCGCAGCTTGTGGGTATGAGCACGCTATTGACGACAACAATGCCGGGTATGGAAAAGACGCTGAAGGCGATTAAGGGCGCCGGGTTGAATGCGAAGGTGATGATTGGGGGTGCACCTGTAACGCAGAGTTACGCCGATAAGATAGGGGCCGATGGCTATGCGCCGGACGCGGCATCGGCGGTGGACCTGGCAAAACGGCTGATTGCATAGAATTCCGGCATAAGGTTGTGAATGAGAAAAGACAGCACCGTTGTGGGGCTGTCTTTTTTTGTTTGTGATGATAGAATCAACGGTTTATGAGGCAGATAAGAAACGAGGAGTTGGCGGAGTTGCTGGTGCAGGTTCGATTTGCCCCGCCCGTGAAGAGACGAAGGCAAATCGAAAACGCCGAGCAGCTTCGTGATATAATCGAGAAGGACAAGGAGTATCCCTTCGAGTTTGTCTGTTTCAAGATTACCGGATTTAGGCCCAAGGGTGACGCGGGGCGTCGGCTTATAAGAGGAGAGGAACTTGCGGATGACCTGCGGGTTTTTATCTGGAAGCTGAGCGGACAGGTTGCGACGACTGTGAGGGAGCTGGGCGAGGAGGTTTATACTACGGAGCTGCTTGCGATGAAGCTGCGTGTTTCGACCAAGACCGTCGACAGGTGGCGAAAGCGGGGTCTTCGGGTCCGCAAATACGTTTTTGAAGATGGGAGGAAACGGCTGGGTTTTTTGCAGTCGGCAGTGGACAGGTTTCTCGGTGAAAACAAAGGATTGGCTGAGAGGGCGGGGCACTTTACAAGATTGTCGGAGGAACGGAAGCGGGAGATAATAGAACGCGCCCGCGCCTTGAGCAGCCAGACAGAAATGAGCCGGCGACAAATAATACGGAAGATTGCGGCGGAGACAGGCAAAGGAGAGGAGACGATTCGATGCGTTCTGTTGAACTATGAGAAGATGCATCCTGACGCCGGCACACGGGGGTTGCGGCAGGCGGGGGGACAACTGAATCCTGCGGAGGCGGCGGAAGTGGACCGGCTGCACAAACAGGGGACAGGTATAAAGGACTTGATGAGCCGGTTCGGCAGGAGCAGAAGCTCGATATACAGGATATTGAAGCAGCGAAGGATACAGGCGCTGCTGGCGAGGAAGATTGAATTTGTTCAAAGCGAGGAATTTGTCAGGCCCGATGCCGAAGAGAGGATTTTGGGCAGCCGGCCTGACCAGGAACGGCTGAAACAGGCGGAGTCGAGGGTTTCGCCCGTGCTGAGGGGCCATTCTCTTGGGGAGTATCTTGAGGGGCTTAAAGGTGCGCAGGTGCTGAACAGACAGGAAGAGATGGAGCTTTTCAGGAGATATAACTATTTGAAGTATCGTGCCTATCGTATAAGAGAGCGGATAAAAACGGGCGGTATTCCCAGTTCGCGGCTGGATGAGATTGAAAACTTTCTTGCCGAGGCGGAGGCGGTGAAGAGGACAATAATCGAGGCGAATCTGCGGCTGGTTGTCGGTATCGCCAGCAGGCATACAATTACCGGCTCGAACATAGGAGACCTAATCAGCGAGGGCAACGTTTCGCTGATGCGGGCGGTGGGTAAATTCGACTATACAAAGGGGTTCAGGTTTTCGACTTATGCGAGCTGGGCAATCAGCAAGGATTTTGCCCGTCGGATACCCGGTCAGAGGGCCAGGGCGGACAGGGATGCGTCGGTGCCAAGCGAGTTTCAGGAGGAAGCGAGGCCGGGGCCGATGGATGTCGCGGCTGTGGAAAGGGCGAGGCACGACCTTATCCAGGTGATACGGGACAACCTCGAGCGGCGTGAGCAGCACATAATCATAAACCATTTCGGGCTTGAGGGGACGTTAGTCAAAAAGAACAAGAAGTCGCTGAAGCAAATCGGGGCCGATTTGGGGCTGAGCAAGGAGAGGGTGCGGCAAATCGAGCTGGCAGCCCTGCAGAAGCTCAGGCAGTCGCTCAGTCCGGAGCAGTTTGACCT
>CAYUIL010000013.1:15119-22926 GCA_964444715.1 uncultured Pirellulales bacterium
GGGCTGACGCGCCGACCTGCAATTGGCACATTCGGGGCCTCGGCGAATTCCGCGTGTTGAGGTTTAGGCGTCGTTGTTGTAACGTTCTTACCGATAAGCAGTTGCGTTTGTCGACTTTTCTTCATTTGCCTTCGGAGCCATTTAATTCTTGAGAAAGTCAAAGATTTATGATAACCTTGTAGTAAGAAAGAAGCAGAGAATAATGGTCAAGTGTGTCTATGGCTGCTGTTGCCACGCTTCCCCTTGTGCCTCTTGGTAGTTCATTGTCGGGAGCGATTTTTTGGAGGATACGGTAATTAAGTCGAAAACAAACAGGCCTGTTAAGCTCATTATTGTGTATACACTCTTCTTCGTCGGGTTGGCAGCGGTCAACGCAGCGGCCCAGACATCACCAATATACACTTGGCACAACGCACAGATTGTCGGCGGCGGCTTTACGACGGGTATTATTTACAATCAGACCGAACCCAACCTTGTCTACATACGCACCGACATGGGAGGGGCATACCGCCTGAACTCCAGCGCAAACCGCTGGATACCGCTGCTGGACTGGATTGGCTGGGATGAGTGGAATCTGACTGGTGTCGAGAGCTTGGCTACAGACGCGGTGGAACCTAACCGTCTCTACATCGCCGCCGGCACCTACACCAATGACTGGACGAATATGAATGGCGCTATTCTGCGTTCCACCGATCGTGGAAGGACCTTTGAGCGCACGAATCTGCCCTTTAAGCTGGGAGGTAATATGCCCGGCCGCTCAATGGGCGAGCGTCTGGCGATTGACCCTCACAAAAACAGCATCCTCTACTTCGGCGCCCGCAGCGGTAACGGCCTGTGGCGCAGCACCGACTACGGCGTCACCTGGTCTCGAGACACCAACTTTACGGCCGTTGGCACTTACGCTCAAAACCCCGGCGGGACCCTCTATGAAAGTGACCTTATCGGAGTAGTGTGGGTGACGTTCGACTCGAACGGCACCCCCGGCAATGCCACACAGACAATCTACGTTGGTGTAGCGGATAAAGGTAATAGCATTTATCGCAGCACCAACGGCGGCGCCACCTGGGCGGCAGTCCCCGGCCAACCTACCGGCTTTTTGCCCCATCACGGTGTGCTGGCCTCGAATGGCATATTGTATATAACCTACAGCAACCACTGTGGTCCGTATGAGGGCACCGACGGTGATGTCTGGAAGTACAATACCATCGGTAACACGTGGACACAGATAACTCCGAGCGGTGCGTCGGGTTTTGGATTTGGCGGCCTGGCCGTAGATGCGCGGAATCCAAACACTATTATGGTTGCGAGCATGGAGTTATGGTGGCCGGATGATATTATCTTTCGCAGTACCAATGGTGGCACCGCCTGGAAGCAGATATGGGAGTGGGGGAGCTATCCCAATCGCACTTTCTACTATACGCAAGACATCTCGGCTGCGCCGTGGTTGGATTGGGGCGTCCACGATACTAAACCGCTGCCGGAAGTGGCGCCTAAGCTGGGCTGGATGATAGGCGATATCGAGATTGACCCGTTCAACTCCGATAAGATGATGTATGTCACCGGCGCAACCATTTATGGCAGCGATAATCTCATCGATTGGGATGCTACCGGCGGCACCATTGCTATCACGGTAAAGGCAATGGGAGAGGAACAAACTTCTGTGCAGGACCTGATAAGCCCGCCCACTGGCGCGCATCTAATAAGCGCCCTGGGTGACTTGGGCGGTTTCCGCCACGACGACCTGACGGTAGTGCCCGCCAAAATGCTTATGCCCCCATCATTCAGCACAGGCACGAGCATCGACTACGCCGAGCTTGACCCGAACTTTATCGTCCGTGTTGGGGGTGGAGATAATATCATCAACTATGGCTACTCGAATGACGGCGGCCTGACTTGGACGGAAGCGAGTACCGAGCCGACAGGCGTCACCTGGGGCGGCACGGTCGCGGTGGCGGCCAACGGCAGCAGGGCGGTTTGGGCTCCTCAAGGCACGGCGGTGAATTACTCGACGAGTATCAACGGCGCAACGTGGACTGCTTCCACCGGCATCCCGGCAGAGGCGTGGGTGGCCTCCGACCGCGTGAACTCGAACAAGTTTTATGGGTTCAAGGACGGCGCGTTCTACGTGAGCACCAACGGCGGAGCGGATTTCAGCGCGACGCCGGCGACAGGACTTCCATCCGCCGGCAATGTTAGGTTCAAAGCCGTGCCTGGTATCGAAGGAGACATTTGGCTGGCTGGCGGCAACGAAGGTAATACTTACGGCTTGTGGCACTCGACCGACTCCGGCACCAGCTTCACCAAACTGGCGAATGTCGAGGAAGCCGATAATATCGGCTTTGGCAAGGCCGCGGCCGGCCGGAGCTATATGACGCTGTATACCAGTGCTCAAATCAATGGTGTTCGTGGTATCTTCCGGTCCATCAATGCCGGAGCGACCTGGGTGCGGATAAGCGACGACCAGCATCAATACGCATGGACCGGCTCATGCATCACCGGGGACCCGCGGATATACGGGCGCGTCTACATTGGCACCAACGGTCGCGGCATCATCTACGGTGGTCTTTACGGTGATTTTACAGATGATGGTATAGTTGATATAAATGACCTGTTTGAATTTTGCGAAATTTGGTGGCTGGAGAACGATTGTAATAAGACCGCCGAACTTGATTTGAATGGCGATTGTATAATCAATTTCTATGAATATGCCTTCTTCGCCCAGAATTGGCTCGAATACGGTGGTTTTTATGGTGATTTTACAGGTGATGATATAGTAAATATATATGACCTGTCAGAATTTTGCAAAACTTGGTGGCTGGAGGGTGATTGTAATAAGACCGCCGGACTGGATTTGAATGGCGATTGTATAATCAATTTCTATGAATATTCCTTCTTTGCCCAGGATTGGCTCGGAGAATAGCTTTGTTTTTAGAGCGTTTTGCTGCTCGATGGCCTGGGGTCGTTTGCTGATTGTTGGCTCGTTGAGCAGCCGGACATTGTTGAGATAAACACCAAAGGAGACCCTGCACGCCGGACGGTTTTGTTGCTGTAATCCTTTGATTGGCAAGGGTTTACGTTTGTCGGCTTTTCCTGATTTGCCTTCGCAGCCATTTAATTCTTGAGAAAGTCAATAATTTATGATAACCTTGTAGTAAGAAAGAAGTAGAGAATAATGGTCAAGTGTGCCTATGGCTGCTGTTGCCGCACCCCCCTTTGTGCCTCTTGGTAGTTCGGTATCGGAAATGATTTTTTGGAGGTTACAGTGATAAAGTCGAAAACAAATCATAGGTCTTTCGCTGGAAGTATTCGCGCTAGGTCGATTAAAGCCGCTGTTTTGTGTGTGCTTCTTTATTCAATCATACCGCTTTACGGTGCGCAGGCAGTTGAGTTTTGTAACGGCGGCTCAGTGGACGTTATGGGAGGGGAATACCACGTGATGAACAATGTTTGGGGTTCGTGCCCGGGTGTAGGCGAGCAGTGTATCGATGTGGACCTGGATTCGACATATTTTAGTGTAACTTACTCTACTCACACCGGCGGCTGCGTGGCTTCTTACCCAATGGTCTACAAAGGATGCCACTGGGGCAACTGCACGCAGGACAGCGGCATGCCGCTGAAAGTAAATGAGATTGTGACTACCCCCTTTAGCTGGAGTGTTGACACAAACGGCGCCGGCGGGACCTGGAATGTTGCCATGGATATCTGGTTCAGTAAAACCGGCGGTACCGCACCCGACGCAGCAGAAATGATGATTTGGATTAACCACGCCGGCGGTGCCTGGCCTGCCGGCACGAAGGTCGGAACCGTGTCCATTGGAGGCGCCGACTGGGACGTTTATTTCGTGGACTGGACGAGTTCGACGGGATGGTACTATATCGCTTATAAGAGAACCAGCACTACCGGCGACGTAAGTCTCGACCTCAAAGACTTCATCAGCGATTCGGTGAACCGAGGATACATAAGCCCCTCATGGTACCTGGATGCTATTGAAGCCGGTTTTGAGATATGGAGTGATGGCGAAGGTCTGACTAACAATTCGTTTTCGGCTTCCGTTACCGCCGGCCCCGCGAACATCCCACCAACTGTTTTTATCACCTCGCTGGAAGATGGCATTATATTTCCTGCAGGTTCGGATATCACGATAGATGCAGATGCCTCCGACAGCGACGGCAGCGTGACCAAAGTGGAGTTTTACGAGGGCTCCACAAAGCTGGGCGAGGACACAACTGCGCCTTATTCCTATACCTGGAACGATGTGCCAACCGGTTCCTATAGCTTCACCGCCAAAGCAACGGATGACAGGTATGACTCAAACACCTCACCGGCGGTCAATATAGAGGTGATTGGCGGCACCGGCACTATCTTGTGCGAGTGGTGGACCGGCATTGCGGGGGCGGCGGTCAGCGACCTGACCTCGTCCGGGAACTATCCCGACAAGCCCAGCGGCAGGGAGCTTATCACGGGTTTGGAAGGGCCGACAAACTGGGCGGACAACTACGGCACGCGGATTCGCGGGTATCTGCATCCAGCGGATGACGGCAGCTACACGTTCTGGATTGCCAGCGACGCCAACAGCGAGATGTGGTTGAGCACCGACGACAGTCCGGCCAATAAGACGCGGATTGCGTATGTGCCTGGCTGGACGAACTCTCGCGAGTGGACGAAGTACCCCGAGCAGCAGTCATCGCCGATTCCGCTGGTCAGCGGCGGGAAGTACTATATTGAGGTATTACACAAAGAAGCCAGCGGCAACGATAATATCGCAGTGGCTTGGGGGCCGAATCCGATCCAAGAGGTGATAGACGGGATGCTCCTGTCGCCCTGTTGTCTCGACTTTGGGGACTTCTCCCGTTTTGCCGCCGAGTGGCGTTTGACTAGCTGTAATGCGGGCAATTCCTGGTGCGGCGGCGCCGATTTCAACCGCGATGGCTCTGTTTTGCTTGATGACCTGAAGTTATTTGCCGAGAGCTGGCTGGCCGGCGTCGAGTAGCGGAAGGCGTCCGATTTTTTGGAAATTACAGTGATGAAGTCGAAGGCGGATGGGGCCGTTGGAATTGTAATCGTGTGCGTGCTCCTCTGTCTAATCACGCCGGTTTATGCCGCCACCCCCTGGTTGCATACGGACGCCAATAAAATCAAGGACCCTGATGGAAATGTTGTCGTGTTAAGGGGTCTCGACACGATTGATTTGGGTACCGTTGAACGAAGTCGCGGGGGGGCAATCAATTTCATTAACCGGCTGACGAACACAAATGACGCTAACGGAAGTTCTCCCGGCTGGTATCCGAGGGTCATCCGGCTTGCGGTTTATCCGTCGGATGCAGGCGTAGGCAGTCCCTGGTTTTTTAATACCAATCCTGATTATTTTTATAACAACCTCCTAAGACCGGCTGTTGATTATTGCAAAACGAAGGACCTCTATGTAATCATCGACTGGCACTATGTCGCGAATACCTACAACAAAGTTACGACGACAAGCCAGTTCTGGGAGTATATTGCGCCGAGATTTGGCGATGATTCTCACGTGCTTTTTGAGCTCTTCAACGAGCCGATAAATGATGTTGATGGCGACTGGATTTTTAACGGCAATGACGCCAAGGACTGGCTCAGTGTCAGGACTAATATGCAGACCTGGATTGACATCGTGCGCACTTATGCACCCAATAATCTTATCCTTGTAGCCGGGCCGTTCTATTCTCAGGTTATTGGGCCGGCGGCGACTTATCCCCTGACGGGAGACAACATCGTTATAGTTTCTCACATCTACCCCGTCCATTGGCTTGATTCGTACTGGTTGCCATCGTATCAGGCCCAGATTGATACCTGTCTTACCCGCTATCCCGTCTTTATGAGCGAATGGGGATTCAGCCAAGGCGCAAGCCAGGCGATGCTTCGGGGCACGATTTCCAACTTCGGCCAGCCGCTTTCGGACTTTCGCGAAGCCCGCAAAATCAGCAACAGCGCCTGGGTTACCGATTACTCCTGGGAACCGCCAATGTTTGAGCCGAACTGGGCGCTTCTTGTCGGCCCAAATGAAATGGGCGGTTTTACAAAGGATATGCTTTATTCGAAGAGGAACGACGACCAGCCCGGCGACGGAGATTCAACGCCCCCTGCGGCGCCAACCGGGATTACCGCAGCCAGCGACTATGGAGCAGTTCCGCTCGATTGGAATGACAACGGTGAAAGTGACCTGTACGCATATAACATATATCGCTCAACAATTTCTGGTGACTACGAATATCGGCTGAGCAACGTGTTTTTGAAGAATTCCAGTTTCACCGATACCAACGCCACTCCCGGCATAACCTATTACTATGTTGTTACAGCCATAGACACGTCGTTTAACGAATCCGACGATTCAATAGAGGTCTCAGCAACACCCCGCGGCGGGGCTATATACGACTTTGCCGGAATAACTCAATCAGACGCCAATTATAATGCTTATGCCTGCGACGTGGACACTTTTCCGTTTGCCGGGAGTTCCGCGAACAGGAACTCAATGGTTGAGGCGGATGACACGCAGTATACAAGTATCTCGGCCAACGATTCTGCGGAGTGGACTACCGTCAATCCCGGCTCAGGCGACCAGATATTCCTCTGGATTGAAATGAAAATCGACGAACCGGTCGGCGACATCGCAAAGATTGACCTGACTTTTAACGGCAGCACCGGCGGTTCCCTCCCCACGACCCACAAGATTTACGTTATGAAAGCAGATGCCGACTGGACGCAGAGTTCTTCCTGGGTGCAAGTCGGCTCCGACCGGAGCATTTCAGCCAACGTCAATACTTCGATGACACGCTCCATCGCCTCCAACATCGGCGATTACATTGATGCGAACGGCAAAATCGTCTGGGGAGTGTATGAAACCACGTCTGCACAGATAATGCGCGTCAATTATTTAGAAATGGTGGTTTACGGAGAAGGTATTGGGAATCCCCTGCCGACGGTTTACATTACCTCGCCGTCAGATGGGGTCACATTTGCTCGAGATTCGAATGTACCCATTAGCACTTATGCATCCGACACCGACGGCCGCGTAACCAAGGTGGAGTTCTACCAGGGAGAAACTAAACTGGGTGAAGATACTATTGCACTTTTTTCCTGCACATGGAATTATGCCTCCACCGGTCACTATATCCTTACTGCCAAAGTGACCGACGATGACAACAATATTACGACATCGCCCGATGTTAATGTAACGGTGCTTGGTGAGGAGGGCACCGGAACTATCCTGCGAGAATGGTGGACCGGTATCCCGGGGACGGCGGTCAGTGACCTGACCTCATCTTCGAATTATCCCAACAGGCCCAGTGGCAGGGAGCTTATCACGAGTTTGGAAGGGCCGACAAACTGGGCGGACAACTACGGCACAAGGATTCGTGGGTATCTGCGTCCGGCGGCTGACGGCAGCTACACATTCTGGATTGCCAGTGACGCCAACAGCGAGCTGTGGCTGAGCACCGACGACGACCCGTGTCATATAAGTAAAATTGCGTATGTGCCTGGCTGGACGGACTCTCGCGAGTGGGATAAGTATCCGCAGCAACAATCGTCACCGATTTCGCTGGTCAGCGGCGGGAAGTATTACATTGAGATATTACACAAAGCAGCCGGCGGCAGCGATAATGTCGCAGTGGCGTGGGGGCCGGCCCTGAGCCAGCAGGTGATAGACGGGATATACTTGTCCCCCTGTTGTTTCGATTTCAGGGACTTTGCCCCTTTTGCCGTCAAGTGGCGTTTGACCGACTGTAATGCGGGCAATTCCTGGTGCGGCGGCGCCGATTTCAACCGCGATGGCTCT
>CAYUIL010000014.1:0-5818 GCA_964444715.1 uncultured Pirellulales bacterium
ACGCATAAAAAACTGATTGCCTTCATCACCTTCATCTATTTTCCCTCACCCAATGTCATTTCATTTGGCTACGCATCCAACACAACCTGTTTTCCCCATGTCTGACCGTCAGGCCCTTAACCGTTTCGTCTGCGTCTAAGCGCCAGTAACGCACTGCCGCTTAACAGCGCAATGGTAGCAGGTTCAGGAACAGGCGAAGGCACATCCACAATCGCGCCGCCCATAACGCCACCGGATACGTACCCGTACGACATTTCAGGGCCGTAGTTACTGGTGAACAACAGCGTCATCGAGCATTCGCCTGCGCCGATGTTGTCGGTCAGGTATAGATAAATTACGCTTTCCGGGAGCTTAAAATGCATGGTTGGATTGATGCCCCCCGGAATGGCATAACTCATCGCCGGGTCATACGCGACGTTGGGCACCTGGACATCCGGGGACATACCCACCGAAAAATAATCGATTCCAACCGTTGAGCCACTGCTGTTGGTGACCTGGTATGCGTAAACATAAAGTTCATCGCTGAACGTGATAGAGCCGTCGTAATCGCCAGGGGCATAAACCGCGTAGTCAACAAAATTCAGTGTGCCGCCGGGCGTAAAAGAAAAAAAAGCCCTGTCCCGATAGGAGGGTATCGCCACCGGGTCTTGCCAGAGCGCCGCAATCCCACTTTTTTCAAAAACCAGAAGAACCACTAACAGAACTCCTATCTGAACGTAACACCTTGCTCTCATCACTTACCTCCTTGTTATGTTTTCAGCCTCTTGCTTACCTTTTAACTCCACTTCACACTCTCAAAAACGTGCATAATATCTCACATCACACACCCTCTGCCGTCTGCGCGCAGAGCTCGTGCGCGTCTCTTCTCGATTCTCTTCTCTGTAAATTTCCTCCGCCCCGATTCCCGAAGCCCGGCCCCTTTGCCGGACTACCGGCTCAATGGCTGTAAGCTGCTTTCAGAAAAGCACTTACAAACACCTACACTTGTGAGTTTTCTTTTCCCCCGATTCCTGAAATGTAGCACTAAATATGTTTGAGAAAACGCGCACTGTCAAAGAGCACACATATTCTCTCTTCTTCTCTGTGAGTTTTCTCTTCAGCCCCCAAGCTGATGATTGTATTAGAACATATTACTGCCGGGAAGTCAAGAGTTTTTTTGAGAATTATTTAAAAATTTACAGGGCCTCCGGCTGGCCCAAAAGGGCACAAAAAGGGCCTTTTGCGAGCCGTCAAGGCCCCAATAACATTGCGAAGGTCCTCAAATATCGAATTTCCTAAACAGATTATCTGCGTATATAGGAGATTAACGTAGAGGTTAACAGAGAACCTCGCGGTCGTCGATGCAGGCCAATCATCAGGGCGTGCTATTCTGACGGCAAGAGGCGATAGCTGACAAACGCAACCTGTTTGCTGTCCGGAGACCACGATGGGACGTTCATCGTCCCCTGTCCGCCAAACAAGCGAGTCAGCACCCTGGGTTGGCCCCCCCTAAGGGGCATAATGCGCAATGCCACGTCTTTATTTGCGGGATGCCCCTTGACGGTTTTGTCATAGGATACGAACACAAGCCATTTGCCATCGGGCGAAGGATGCGCGAACCAGTCAGCATATTCTTTGTCGAGAGTAACCTGCTGCTGGTCGTTACCATCAGCATTCATCCGCCAGATTTTCATAAGGCCGGTTCGCTCGGAATTGAAGAAGATGTATTTGCCGTCGGGCGAGTACTCGGGGCCGTCGTCGAGTCCGGGAGCAGTAGTCAAACGGGTCTCTTCGCCGCCGTTAACGGGGATTGTGTATATGTCAAACTCACCGCTGCGTTTTGCACAATATGCGAGGGTATTTCCATCGGGAGACCACCCGTGCCAGTAAGATGGCCCCCTAGGAGTCACCAGACGCGGCATACCACCGGCGCTCGGCAGGACGTAAATGAGCGAACCGCCTCCGGCGATGTGCTGGCTGCTGACCGCAAGGAATTTGCCATCAGGCGAAAGGCCGTGGTCATTGTTGCACTTGTCGGCTTCTCCCGTGTCGAGCAGTTGAGGTTTTCCGCCGTCAACGGGAATCTTGTAAATTAGGCCCTTGCTGTTAAACAACAGGGTTTTGCCGTCGAGCGACCAGTTAGGGGCCTCAAAATGTCCGCGGGTGCGGTATATGATTTTTCGCTCGCCGGTTTCGATTGAGATTGTCTCAAGCGTGCTTTCGAGTATGCGTTCCTTTACAGGCACTACTCCCAGTTTTTCAAGTTTCACGTTGGAAAAGACCGCCGTTTCAAGCGTGTTGGCTTCGTGAGAACAAACCGCCAAGCCCACATAAACGGGGTCAGTCAGGGCCAACGATACCGAACCCACCGGCTCAAACGTTTTCCCGTCAGGGGCCACGGAAAGCGTAAATGTATCCGCATTGCGTTCAAGGTGAATCGTCGCCGGCGCCTTTACGGAACGCAGAACTTCAAAAGTGGCGCCGCCGATTACCTTTCGGAACTGCATCGCAATAAGACCGTCGCCGTGGACAACAGCATCAATATAGGGAGAATCCGCATCAAGTGTCCGGCGAATGACCCAGCCGGCCTTGCGGTGAGCGTTCTTACCCTTTCCCACCCAGTTGATATCCGCGGCCAGCCGCAGGTCGCCGCTGAGCCGATTCCAGAGGAAGTGAAAGGCATCCTTGCTCTCCCACATATTGGCGCCGCTTGCCGTGATTTGATACTCATTTTTTTGGGGGTCAAATTTCGCCGAACCGGGAATTTGGATATCTCCGACGTCCGTTTGCCCTTCAAACTGTCCTGTAGCTGCTGCCGAAACGCCGGCAAGAAAAACATTCAGACAAAGAATACATAAGCCACGAATCATATTGACACCGCCCCACGTTATCTCGACATTCGGCCGGCAGTTAGTGCTTGATTTGCCTGCCTTTTCTTACGGGCCTTTCGCGGATGAATCGGCTGATGTTTCGGACCGCCTGTCGCAGCCGCTGTTCATTTTCGACAAGAGCTATACGAACGTAATCCTCGCCGTTTTCCCCAAAGGCGCGGCCCGGCGCAACCGCAACCTCGGCATACTCCATCAGGTCCATACAATAGTCGATGGTGCCTTTGCCTTTAAGATGCTCTTTGGGTATTTTGGCCCAGACGAACATACTTCCGCGTGGCTTTGGGACATCCCAGCCGACGCGAGTCAACCCGTCGCAGAGAACATCCCGGCGGGACCGGTATTTTGTGTTCTGTGCGATTATGTCCTGGTCGCAGTGCCGCATTGCGATGATGCTGGCTATCTGCACCGCCTGGAATATGCCGTAATCGTAGTAGCCCTTTATAGTGGCCAGGTAGTCAATCATATGCTTGTTGCCCGCCGCAAAGCCGACTCTGAAGCCGGCCATACCATAGGGTTTGCTCAAAGTCGTAAATTCAACGCCCACGGCCTTTGCACCTTTGGCGGAGAGGAAGCTCGGCGCCTTGTAGCCGTCGAAGCAGGTCTCGCCGTATGCAAAATCGTGGATGACCGCTATGCCGAATCGCTTTGCAACCTCGACGACCGGCTCGAAGAACCCCTCGTCCACCGTCATCGCAGTCGGATTGTGCGGAAAATTGAGAATCAAAAGCTTCGGCTTTGGATAAAGATTCTCGCACACCATAGCGATGCTATCGACGAACTTCTGGTCGGTGCCCAGCGGGATTGATATCACATTAGCCCCGGCGAGAGCGACGCCGTAGTTATGAATCGGGAAGGCCGGGTCGGGAACAATGGCCGTATCGCCCGCCCCAAGCATCGCAAGGCACATATGGCTAAACCCCTCCTTCGAGCCAATGCAGGCAAGCACTTCCGTCTCGGGGTCCAATTCCACGCTCCAAAGACGTGCATATTTCTTGGCCATCTCCCGGCGAAGCCCATTAATACCCTTCGAGGCGCTATATCGGTGATTGCGGGGGTCTCTGGCGGCCTCACACAGCTTGTCAATCACAATCTGCGGGGCACCATCCGACGGATTACCCATCCCGAGGTCAATAATATCCGCACCTGCCTGGCGTTTGGCGTGCTTAAGCGCGTTGAGACGCCCAAAAAGATAAGGCGGCAGTCGCGTTATCCGCTGTGATGGCTCAATCTTAAATTCGCTCATAATCTTCTCACGAAACTGAAATGCTATTCAAATACAATCGGTTAGCATACCGCAAATGGGTTAATTTTCAAAGGATTTTGTTAGTGGAGTAAGGATACACAGCCTACTGGAGACCAAACTGTTCCGGATAGCAGTACCTCACCAGATACAAAGCGGTAATCGCCTGCACCGTGGCGTGCTGATCGCTCGGCATCTCACTGATACCAAAAACCAGTTTCCTCCTGGGCGTGGTGAAACACAACCACCTGTCGTTCCAACCCCCATCGGACTGCTGATTGGCGATTATCCTCTCCACCCATCGCCTTCGAATCTTCTGCGGAAACCCTGCGCGCAAAACAAAAGCCACCCTCTGAATATAGATATCAACTACAGCTATGTTGAGATTTAAGTCCACCCTCAACCGCTCACATAGGTTCTCAGTCAATTCATCAAGATGCCCATTCGAATTACTATGCCTGCTCCTCAGCATAGTCAACGCAAAGACCTGATGAGTAAGCTGGTGTCTGTGCCACCGCGCATTATCAAAGAGGCCCAATTTTTCAGGATTGACCTCTGCTTTGTTCGGGGCAATCGCATAGAGCACCCACTTGTTGTCTATGTTCTCCTCTGCGATTGTCATATTCAATTCCTGCCTATCAACCGGCCAATTGGGGTCAACCTCATGCTTCCAGCATCTGCTATGATGTGTGATTGGCTCGTTAAGAAAAGAGGTCACAATACCTCCAAATACCGGATTCGGCCTGATATCGTTGCATTCCCGCAGCATCGTCAGGAGTGCGGCATTCTTTTCTTTAAGGATTTCCAACCTGTGTTCTCCAACCCAATCTTCTGCACGGCTTATGGCCGTATCCAGCCAGCAAAGGCCCCGTCGCTCCATAAACTAATATTGTTGTACGCAATCGCTGCAATAAAGGAGCTGGCTATAATGACAAACAAAAGAATACCCCCGAATAAGAGCTTTCGCAGAATAGACTGTTTCCTCCCATCCCCGGCTTTGCCCTTCCTCTGGTCTTCCGGCTGTTCCATTCTACTCCCTCTTAATTAATTTTAGTCCATCCTTAAATACAGATGTTATTATAACCAAAAAAACCTGTCAGACAAGAATTCCAAATAAAGTCAGGGCACTTGTCCTATTGATTTTGACGTTGGCGAATTGGCCGGCGAGAGATTGCGGACCATTGAAGACCACTATCCAGTCGGCTGCCGTTCTGCCGACAAGCTGGGGCATACCCTTATCCAGATGCGATTTTTTGCTCGGCCCTTCGACGAGAACTTTGACGGTTTTGCCTAAAAAATCGCTGGCGAGTTTACCGCTGATTTCTTCCTGGACTTTGAGAAGCTCGTAATTTCGCTGCTTTTTGACCTCAAGAGGTATGGTATCCTCAAGTCGTTTGTCGGCGGTAGTCCCCGGGCGAGGTGAGTATTTGAATATGAACGAATTTTTGTATCGTGCCTTTTTAACAAGGTCAACGGTTTGAGCAAAGTCGTCGTCGGTCTCTCCGGGAAAGCCGACGATGAAATCGCCTGCAATGGCAATACCGGGCACGATTTGGCGAGCCATATCGAGTAGTTCGAGGTATTCCGCGCAGGTATAGCCGCGATTCATTGCCTTGAGGATATTGTCTGAGCCGCTCTGGGCAGGCAGATGCAGGTATCTGCAGACCTTGGGCAGCTTAGCCATTGCCTCTAAGATTCGGTCAAGGTA
>CAYUIL010000014.1:5828-22657 GCA_964444715.1 uncultured Pirellulales bacterium
CGCAGATGGGTAGCTTGTGACAAATCTTATCCATTCGATACCATTGATTTCGCTTATCATACTGAGCAGGTCTGCAAGGCAATATGTCTTGTCGCCCGCCTTCAGCGAGGTCTCGCCAACAGGTGGACCTGTCTTATATTCATAAGCGTTGATTCTTTGGCCTAACAGGGTAACTTGTTTCACGCCATTGTCGGCTAACTTTTTAATCTGCTCGATTATTGCCTCAGGCGGGCGGGAGGTTTCCGGGCCGCGGACATAAGGCACGACGCAGTAAGAGCAGAACTTGTCGCAGCCGTGCATCGCCCGGACGTATGCCTGGCCGGGTATCTCGGCCTCCTCTACGCCATATTCGGTTTCAAACCGCTCAAGCGCCCGGCCGTCAGGGGACAACTGCCGAATATTTTCCGTAACCGCCACTGTTTTTTTCTTTTCTTTTAGCGCCTCATCAATAAGCCGGGGTATCTCGGCTATCTGTGCCGGGCCGCAGACGATATCAACAGCCGGCTGCTTAAACAATTCTCTGCCTAATCGCTGGGCCATACAGCCGATGACCGCCACCACCAAATCAGGATTGGTTTCTTTGATGTGTTTCAGGTGTCCCAAATGTGACAAAACCCGCTGTTCTGCGTGGTCGCGAACCGAGCAGGTATTCAGCAGCACAACGTCGGCTTCCTTAACACTGCCAGCGACGTCAAACCCCGAGCCTCGCAGTGCCGCCTCAATAAGCGCGCTATCCAGCTTATTCATCTGACACCCGAAGGTCTTTATGTGCACGTTTTTGATGGTCATAAAAGCAAATCTATCATTTTAGACGACCCGAATCAACGCGCCTGTATTGTCGCGCCGGACAGCGATAGTTCTTGCGAGCATCGTGCGTGCCTGCTATATGTAAGTGAATGACAATGCCTGATTTTGGTTTAAGGAATCAAAGGTGATTGGACCCAAGGCAATCTCTCTGGCGTTTTTTTTGCTGGCGTATGTGCTGTTCGTGCTTCTGCCGAACAGACGGCCGATAGTTGCGGTTTGCGCAGGGCTATTGGTAATCTTTCTCGGTGCGATACCGTGGAGGGAGGCGTTTTGGGCCATCAACTGGAATGTGATGGGGATATTCGTCGGCACCCTTATGGTGGCAGACGTTTTTATGCAAAGTCGCGTGCCTGCCTATGTGGCTGAGTTGATTGTGGATAAGGCCCCGAATACCGCGTGGTCAATACTGCTGCTCTGCGCGATGACCGGCTTTATCTCTGCTTTCGTGGAGAACGTTGCGACGGTGCTGATTGTTGCCCCAGTCGCACTATCGCTTGCCAAGAAGCTGGCAATAAACCCAGTTAAAATGATGATAGCAATAGCTATTTCGAGCAATCTTCAGGGAGCGGCCACGCTCGTTGGCGACCCACCGAGCATGCTGCTGGGTGGTTTTGCCAGGATGAACTTCATGGATTTTTTCTTCTATCAGGGCAGGCCAAGCATCTTCTTTGCGGTTGAGCTTGGCGCACTTGTGTCTCTTGTTGTTCTGTATGTGATATTCAAACACCACAAGCAAAAAGTGCAACAGGTAAAGGTCGAAAAGGTCACAAGCTGGACTCCAACGACCATTCTTGTGGTGTTGATTCTCGCCCTTGCGTGCAGTTCTTTCTTTGATACCGAGTTTTCCTATGCGGCCGGCCTGCTCTGTATGATATTTGGAATAGTCTCAATGGTTTGGAGCAAGGTGGTGCACAAGAATTCGATACGAAAAGGTGTCAAGTCGCTGGATTGGGAAACCACGTTCTTCCTTATGGGGGTTTTTGTGCTGGTCGGCAGCATCACACTTACGGGGTGGATTGACTCAATTTCGGGTTTCTTAAGCGGGCTCGTTGGCAAAAACATATTTCTGGGCTACACATTGCTCGTATTCATCTCGGTTTTTGTCTCCGCGTTTGTGGATAACGTGCCGTTTCTGGCGGCTATGCTGCCCGTGGCCATATCGATGTCGCAGCGGCTTGGGATAAATCCCTCGCTGTTCTTGTTTGGCCTTTTAATCGGGGCAAGCTTGGGAGGCAATATCACTCCGATAGGGGCATCTGCCAACATCGTTGCCTGCGGACTGCTTAAAAAGGAGGGCTACACGGTAAAGTTCGGCGAGTTTGCCAAAATCGGGCTACCTTTTACGCTTGCAGCGGTGATGGCAGCGTATCTATTCGTGTGGTTTGTCTGGAGGCACTGAAGAAAAGAAGCTGGCCCGTCCAACCTCAAAGGTTATCCGCAATGGCCAACACGCAGTCATTTCATTTTTTGAACTGGTGCCGGGAGACCTCATCGAACCGGAGGCCGGCGATAGCCGCGCCGTTCTAACCATTTCACCGCTTCCAGCACTGGTGAAACCGTGAAGGCTAATAGAATGACGATTGCCCAGTCCACCAGCGGCAGGTTGTAAGTGCCAAAGGGACGATGCAAAAACGGCACATAGACAATCAAGGCCAGCAGTAACAATTCCCACAGGATGGCCAGGTTCAGCCACTTGTTGGCAAAGGGTCGATTGAGCACTGAATGGCGGTCAGAGCGGAAGTTGTAAGCCTTGAAGAATGCGATGAACACAAGCGACACAAACGTCATGGTCATCGCGTGTTCCTGGCTGCGGCCAGAAATCAACGAACAGACAAAAAGACCAAAATTGACCAGAGCTGACCAAAGCCCACCCACTACCATGAGAACCACGACTATCCGGGTGAAGATGCCGGTGCGCGGGTCGCGCGGCTTCCGGCGCATGAGGTCAGGTTCGGGCGGGTCTACCGCTAACGCCAAAGCGGGCAAGCCGGAAGTGGCGAGATTGACGTACAGGATTTGCACGGCACTCAAAGGCAATTGAAACCCCGCCAACGAGGCTCCGACTATCAGGCCAATTTCGCCGATGTTGGTCGAGAGCACGTACATCAAGTATTTCTTGACGTTGTCAAAGATGCCCCGGCCTTCTTCCACCGCCGCGACAATGGAAGCGAAGTTGTCATCGGTGAGTGTCATTGCGGCGGCTTCTTTGCTGACGTCCGTGCCTGTGATGCCCATGGCAATGCCGATGTCGGCTTTTTTGAGGGCGGGCGCATCGTTCACTCCGTCCCCAGTCATTGCGACAATGTGGCCTTTCTTTTGCAGGGCAGCGACAACTCGCAGCTTGTGCGCGGGTGAAACACGGGCGTAAACCTCGATGTTCTGCACCTCGTGCTCAAGCTCGGCATCCGGCATCGCCTCTAATTCGTCGCCGGTGACAATACGGCCCTGCTTGAGGATGCCCAATTCACGGGCTATCGCCTGGGCCGTGAGTGGGTGGTCGCCGGTAATCATCACCACCTTGATACCAGCCGACTCACATTTCTGGACAGCAGTTTTGGCCTCGGGCCTGGGCGGGTCAATCATACCCACCAGACCGAGAAAAGTCATTTCATGTTCGGCCGTTTCCAGTGTGGCACTCGACTTTGACGCTGCCGCCAACACTCGCAGTGCCCCGCTTGCCATCCGGCGGGCGATTTCCAGAATCGCCGTCCTGCCCGCCGCGTCAAGCACCGTTTCCCCCCCGTCAGTCAACTGCCGCGCACATGAATCAAGTATCACTTCCGGTGCGCCTTTGGAGCAGGCGAACACCCCTTGCCGACTGGTGTGCAGTGTGGTCATGCGCTTGGTTTCCGAGGTGAACGGGATTTCATTCACTCGGGGGAACTGGGCGTCAAGGTCAGCTTTGTTCAGCCCGGCGTTAGCGGCGGCCACCACTAACGCACCCTCCGTTGGATCGCCTTTGATATCCCAGCGGCCATCCGACTCGCTGCGGACGACGTGCGCGTCAGAGGCCAGAGCGGCGGCCTGCAGCAGCCGCTTCAATTCGCCGGATGGTTCTACAGGAACACCATCGCGTGAATACTGACCGTGCGGCTCATAGCCTGCGCCGGAAACTTCCAGCACCTGCCCGGCGACAGAAATCTTGCGGACCGTCATCTCATCCTTCGTCAGCGTGCCGGTCTTGTCAGAGCAGATGATAGAGGTGCTGCCGAGCGTTTCGACCGCCGGGAGGCGGCGCATCAGCGCGTGGCGACGGACCATACGTTGCACGCCAATGGCCAGCGAGATGGTAACCACGGCGGGCAAGGCCTCGGGGACGACGGCGACCGCCAATGCAATGCCGAATATCAGCATCTCAAAGAAGGGCTGGCCACGCAGCAGGCCGAGGGCAACAGTGATTACCGCAATCACCAGTGCAGCCCACCCCAGCATGCGACCGACCTTGTCGAGGTTCTCCTGCAACGGGGTCCTGCCGATTTCGACCGTCCGCAACATTTGGGCGATTTTACCGAACTCGGTATTCATACCTGTGGCGACCACAACGGCCCGGCCTCTACCATAAGTCGCTGCCGTCCCCGCATATGCGATGTTCCTGCGATCGCCCAAAGCCGGTTCAGGGTCGTCGAGGGGGGCAATGTGTTTTTCTACCGGAACCGACTCACCTGTGAGAGCAGCTTCTTCAATCTGCAAATTGACTGCCTCTATCAAACGGGCATCGGCAGGGATTTTGTCGCCCGCCCGCAAGAAAATGATATCGCCCGGCACGAGATCACACGCCGGGATGTTGGTCTCCAGCCCATCGCGTAGTACGCTGGCCGTCGGCGCGGCCATTTGACGCAGGGCATCAATGGCGCGCTCGGCGCGATATTCCTGCACAAAGCCCAACAGCACTGCGAACAATACTATGACGGCAATCGCAATCGCTTCAACACCGTGTCCCAAGAAGGCCGACAGGACCGCTGCGACAAGTAGGATGATAATCAGCACATTCTTGAACTGCTCCAAGAGCAACGCCCACGGCGAGATGCGATGGGCAGCTTGCAGTTCATTCGGGCCGTGTTCAACCAGCCGGCGATGAGCTTCCTGCTTACTCAAGCCAGTGGCGGCGTCGGTGTTCAGTTTCGCCAGACAATCCGTTGTCGATAGTCTCCACCAATCACTCACGTGTCGTATCTCCCACTATACCAGGTAAAAAGTTCATAGAACCAACCTAAAAACACGGCAAAGGTTAACCATACTGCCAACCCGTGAGAAAATCAACTCATCTCGAACCGAGGTTCCTATTCAGTTGCCTTTGGAGGTCTTTGAGGCGATTTGACTCGTCGAAGCCGAGCAGGATTATGGGAAAGGCGGTCTTGTTGTGCAACAACGGCTCATCCATATCGACCCACTTTCGGCAGTACTCCCCGTCGGGCGTCCCCGGTATCGGTGAAAAGTCCGCCAGCATTCCTCTTATGCCTAAACTATTCACAAAACGCATCGATTCTTCCAAATCAGCAATCTCGGTCTTCGGATGTCCAAGAATTTGATAAGCCGTAATATCATTTGGATTAGCACCGGCGGATTTCAGATTTTCAACTGCGTTGGCAAGCTCGTCGGAAAATACCTTCGAGCCGGTTTGACGCTGCCAATCTCTCGACGTGCTCTCAAAGCCAAGATAAAAGGTTTTAAAGCCGGCTCGCGCCATTAGCTCAGCGATTTCCTTTGTGACAAACCGAGCGTTAATCGCATTGGGGCTGTGAAAATTCACACTTAATCCGCGATTGAGAACCTCATTAAAAAACGGCACAAGGACATCCTTTGCATCAAACAATAACGCATCATCGTAGAACGCAATGTTATTTGCCCCCAGCTTATTCAAAAGCTCCAACTCTGCTAAAGACCTCTGCAGTTGCCTGGCTTGAAACTTGCCATATACCTTCGGCACAAGGCAATACGTACATTCAAAAGGACAGCCATCGCTTAGCTTTAACACGCCGACATTTAATTTGCCGTATGACTCCCAAAGGCCCGGCTGGCTCACATCCGGTTCAATTCCAATGTAATCCCAAAGCGGCTCAAGATTATTGACCTCCACCAGCAAATCAGCACCAAGTTTTTCGGCGTGGCTCCTGCAAAGGGTTACATAGTTGCCGCCGAGCACGATTTTCGCGCTGGGCAGCGCCCGCCGAATATCCTCTATCACCTCCTGCACGCCCAAATACCAGTAGGTCATAACCGTGTTCACCAGCACGAAGTCACAGGGTTTCTGCCCAGCCAAAAAATCCTGAAAGACCGTCCGCGGCAGACCAAATCTTCTGAACGAGCGAGGTATGTCCTTCAA
This sequence comes from uncultured Pirellulales bacterium, assembly GCA_964444715.1. GTDB lineage: Bacteria > Planctomycetota > Phycisphaerae > Sedimentisphaerales > Anaerobacaceae > Fen-1362. Next base: position 11,959 of record CAYUIL010000014.1, read on the forward strand.
ACAGGCAGGATTGGGAACTTTCTCGAAATAAAACCTGCCCCGCCCCCACTGGTCGCTCTTGATTTCTTTGTGAGCGGCGCAAAACGGATGCAGCCGGTCGAGATAATCGAAGAGTGCAAACTCGGCCTTGCCGCGAAGGTATCCGGCCACGCTCAAAAGGCCGTATGGCTTCACCCAGAAATCGTATGCGGCAAAATCGTATATCGGCGGATTTACAAGAAGTATCCTCAGTGCTCTTGCCACAATCCATCTGCCTTAAAAAATTTGAGGTTAGAATTTGTCAATTAGCATCAGCAATTGATGTTTGCTGTCAACCGTTTTTCGATGTGGCCACACCCGCGGCGCGAGAGAACAAGACGTGTAAATTCTGCAATTAAGGCGTTAAGAAGAAACGAAGCTGGAACTTTCACTCCAGCTGTGAAGCGGTTTTGCCGTGTTCGGCCGGCTTTTGCGGCCGACTCGGCCACTTCAGCACGTCAAACAGAAAACAACTCGACCGGCGTATCATCTCAGCCGGCGTGCAGGGCGTCATCTCAAGCGACCCGATTACGTCATTATCATACCTGGCGAGGGTCTGCAGCAGATAATCCCAGTCCTGACGCGTAACTCCACCCGAACAGCCCAGAGGTCTGTGGTCACCAGACCGACCATGGTTACCCGTAAGATGCAGATGTGCCACTCTGTCCGCCAGTGCATCGACATATTCGGTGAATTTGTGCTCGGGGTCGCAACAGGCATAGGCGGTATCCAGGCAATAACGAACCGAATCGAATTTGCCGCCAATCCCCTTAAGCACATCCAGCGGCCCCGTCTCTACACAGAGTTTTATATCGTTCTCGTCTGCCATCCGAACGACTTGCCCCAGATAATCCCAGTCCTCCACCTGCGGACTTTGCCCGACGCCCAAGCTCCGCAAATCGGCGACGATGTTGGCCTTCAGCAATTTTGCGCACTCGATTTGCTCGGCCCACTGCTCTACGCTTGGCTTGTCATTGCGGGAGCGCATTGAAACCAGCATCCCCTCGGTGGCGGTTGCCAATCGGGGCCATCTTTTCTTCTCATAGCGGCACTCGTCCAGCCCACCCGTGTTCGGCCAAAGCTCTACGCCGAACCCCAGCGACTTTAGAAGCTCGCACTCCTGCTCTAACGACAGCCTACTCTGCCGTCCCCAGAACGCCATTGTCGATACCACATACCTGATTCGCATCTGAACACCCCTATGCCGGGTCGAGGCCCTGCCCCTATATAAAGTGTGGGTAATACTCATATCGATTGGAAATCGACCAATCTTCAACTATTTCCACAAAACCCTGCATTCGTCTGCAAAATTCCTATTGATTTATACGGCGATTCCGGTAAAATGGCACTTTTAGTTGTTCGGGAGAACTTTATGAAGAAAGACATACATCCGAAATACGACAAGGTCGTGGTGCACTGCGGCTGCGGCAACACCTTTGAGACCCGCAGCACCGTAAGCGAAATCCACGCGGAAATCTGCTCGGTTTGCCACCCTTTCTATACCGGCAAGCAAAAGTACGTCGATACCGCAGGCCGCGTCGAACGCTTCCAGAAAAAGTACGGGACGGACTACTTCAAAAAGACCAAGAAATAGCTTACTGACCAAGTCATAATCAGGGCTCCTTTTTTGTCCAGTGGTTGCAAAAACGGGGCCTTAATTGTTTATTGTCCGTCCAGAAGCCAACTACCGAGGCAACATTATGGCTGAAGCCAACACAACTTTACTTGCGAAACTGACTGAGCTTGAAGCCCGCTTTGACGAGCTGCAAAAGCAAATCGCCGACCCCGCTTTCTCACGCGATTCGGCAAAGTTGATTTCGCTTTCCAAAGAGCAGGGCAAGCTCAAGACGCTGGTCACAAAGTATCGCGCCTACAAAAAAGCCGCCGCGGAAGCGGAACAGGCCGAGCACCTGATAAACAGCGACTCAACGGAGCCGGAACTCAAAGAAATGGCGAAAGAGGAATTGCGGCAGCTCAATGAGAAAAAAAATATACTAATCAATGAACTTCAGAATAAGCTGCTGACTGCCGACGACGATGTTATCAACTCCGTGATAATGGAGATTCGGGCCGGCACCGGCGGAGAAGAAGCCGCCCTTTTTGCACGCGACCTCTACACTATGTATACCAGATATGCCGCCGACCACGGCTGGAAGGTCGAAGAGCTCGACTTCAGCCCCACGGATATGGGCGGATTTCGGGAAATCATATTCGGCATCAAAGGCGACGGGGTCTGGTCGGAGATGGGCTATGAGAGCGGCTGTCACCGCGTCCAGCGAGTGCCGCAGACCGAGGCGCAGGGCAGAATCCACACCTCCGCGGCGACCGTCGCCGTGCTGCCGGAGCCAGAGGAGGTTGACATCCCGATAAACCCTGATGACGTCGTCGAACAGGTCTGCAGGTCAAGCGGACCCGGCGGACAAAAGGTAAACAAGACAAGCAGCGCCATTCGTCTCGAACACGTTCCCACTGGCATCACCGTTCGTATGCAGGAGGAAAAGAGTCAGCATAAGAACCGCGCAAAGGCCTGGCGAATCCTGCGAAGCCGGCTTTATGAATTCTACGAAAGCAAGAAACGGGTCGAAAGGGACGCAAAACGCAAAACGATGATTGGCTCCGGTGACCGCAGCGAGAAAATCAGGACCTACAACTTCCCTCAGAACCGGGTCACCGACCACAGAATAAACCTGTCGCTTCACACCTTGGACAAGATAATCACCGGCGATATGGGCGAGCTCGTTGCCGCCCTGAAAGAATACGACATCCAGCAACGGCTTAAGAACCTGTAACGGACTGCTGACAATGGTAATCGTAGTCACTGGGATGGTAGGCCTCGACAAAAAGAGCTACCTTTAGAAGGTATGCGAATATGCTGGCTCACGAGGCAAAGAGGTTCTGCTTTGTAACGTCGGCGATATGATGTACGAGGAGGCCCCAGACATTGCACCGGGTAAAATCTTAGACATACCACTGAAGCGGCTGCATTCACTCCGCCGCAGCATCTTCAAGGACATTATCGCAAAGGCAAAAAAGGCCCCGAATGTGATTGTAAACACTCACGCTACTTTTCGCTGGCGGCACGGACTTTTCCCAGCGGTCGATTTTGACCAGATGCGCCAGCTCGGCGCGGATATATACGTATGCCTGGTTGACGGCGTGGCGGCCCTGCACAGCCGGCTCATCAGCGAACACGCAAGCGAACATAGCCTCAAAGACCTGATTGTCTGGCGCGAAGAGGAAATCATCTCTACCGAAATGCTCTGCAAGGGCATCAACGAAGAGACGCCATTTTACTGTCTTTCCCGTGGCGGGGCGGAAGAAACGGTTGAAACGTTTTATCGGCTGCTCTTCGAGCCGCAAATCAAACGCGCATATCTGAGTTTTCCTATGACCGCCGTCGCCGACCTCGAAGGCGTCAGGAAAGAAATCAGCAGGTTCCGGCAAACAATGAAAAAACATTTCACCTGCTTCGACCCCGGCGATTTGGAAGAGGCGTTCCTGCCGCGCTACGCCCTGCAGTCAGCAGAAGATGGCCGCGATTTCCTTGAAGTCACCGCCGGGGGCAGGATGGTCCGGCTGAACCTTGACCAGATTCGACAAATTGAACGCGACATATACAGCCAGACCTACGCACGCGATTTTATGCTAATCGACCAGGCGGAAATGATTATCAGCTTCATTCCCACGCTGCCCGACGGCCGGGCCGCTATCTCCAGCGGAGTCGAACGTGAGCTCCAGCACGCTTACGAAGCGGCAAAAGAGGTCTATCTCATCTGGCCGGCCAAGCAGACCCCTTCCGTATTTATCACGCAGACCGTGACGAAACTCTTCCCCAATACCGCCGACGCACTGGAGTTCTTCAAAAAGAAAAAATACATCAGGGCGAGTTAACGACACACGCAATGAACTTCACAGAAACCGTGTTTCTTGTGGCCCTTGCGGCAACGAATCTTGTCGGCGGTTCGGTATTTGCCGTACTCCCTGCGATTGGATTCACCCGGCTGACGGAAAAGAAAAATCGTTTTCTTCGCTATCTTGTGATGATGCTCGGTCTGTATTTTTTTGAGTGCGTTGCGTTTGCCTGGGGAATGTGCACACAGATACTTTCAACCGCACTATCAATCGAGTGGGGCATTCTGTTCGGCCTGTGGCTGAAAGGCCTTGCTCCGCCGAGGCAAGTCATCAGACAAATTCTGTTTGTCTCGCTTTATGGTTGCCTGCCCACGGTCTCGTTTGCTGTTATTCTATCCATTGTCTGGGTAATTGGCGGCAACGGGCTTTTGAACGTCGAGCAGGCGACCCAGTTCGGCATCCCCGATTTTGTTCCCTGGCCTTTCAACACAATACTCGGCTTCTGCATTGCCCTGGCGGCAGGAACAATTATACTCAAGACGACTTTTACAACAGGCATAGCCGGCCTGATTACCCGCGGGAATCAGGAACCGGGAAAATCAGCCGAATAAATCGAGGATTGGCACGAAAGTGGTAGTGAGCAACGTCAAAGCATTAGCCGGCGTTATCGACCATACGCTCTTAAAGCCGGAGGCAACCAGCGAGCAGATAAGGCGGCTGTGCGAGGAGGCGAAGCAATACGGCTTTCACGCGGTCTCAATCAATCCTCGGTGGGTGGCGCTGGCGGCGGATTTGCTGCACGGCACAGGGGTAGCCGTGGGAGGGGTCGTGTCGTTGCCATCAGGAGCAGATTTTACGAAAATAAAGGTTCTTCAAGCCAGAGAGGCGATTCTTACCGGCGCTGATGAAATCGATATGGTCGCCGACCTTGCCGCGATAATCGAAGGCGATGAAAAATACTTAGCCCGACAATTAGAAGCGGTGCGGAAAGTTTGCCATTCTATGAGGCCGAAGGTGCCGCTCAAGGTCATAATCGAATCGGCGGCGCTGACCACCGAGCAAAAGATATTCGCCTGCCGAATCGCAGACCAGGTCGGCGTCGATTTTGTAAAGACAAGCACAGGAATGCACCGCGCAGGCGGGGCGACCGTCGAAGACATAAAGCTTATGAAGGAATATGCCCCGCATTGCAAAATCAAGGCCGCGGGCGGCATCCAAACCGCCAAACAAGCCCTCGATATGCTCGATGCGGGCGCTGACAGAATCGGCACATCATCGAGCGTCCAGATTATCGAGCAGTTCAAGGCCGGACAAATAAAATGACCACAGCCACACTCCCAATCGAGCCAAAAATACCAATATGCCGGCTGCACCGGCGCAAACAAAACATCGATATTGACCTTTCCTCTCTCAGCGAAGTCATTTCAAACCTGCCCGATGCAGCCATACTCGGAGGCAATCCGTCTAAAGCAGAAGCCGACGGCTTCTCATACTGGATGGCTTTGCCTAAAGAGACCTTCGAATTTTGTACAGGAGAAAAGAAACCGCTCGAAAAATTGCAAAGGATACTGAAAGGTCTGGATTCCCGCTTTCGCGGGAATGACAATGGATTACCGCGCGGGATTTTCACGGGGGGATGGGTGGGCTGCTTCAGCTACGACCTCGGCCGATACATCGAGCCATCGGCCTTTATCAATAACCACGCAACTAAAGACGATTTATCCCTGCCTCTGATTCGCCTGTGCTTTTACGACCGGTTAATCGCCTATGACCACCGCAGGGGCGATTTCTGGTTATTGGCCTTGCAGCTTGCAAACGACACTGAAAAGCCGGACGAAAAACTCGCTCAAATGCAGGGCTGGCTGGCAAAGGCACAAAATATCACGGTGACGCCGCCTCCGCCCGCTGACCTTGATAATATCGATTTTTCAAAAATCCGCTGTAATATCAGCCGCGAATACTACTCCAACGCCCTCGACAAAATAAAACGCCATATCTACGACGGCGACGTCTATCAGATAAATTTTTCTCAGCGGTTCGATTGCGCTTATCTCGCCCGACCAATCGACCTTTTTCATTGGCAGAACTGCCACAACCCAAGCCCATACTCTGCGTATATCGACGCAGGCCCCTTTCAAATCGTCAGCGCATCGCCGGAGATGTTCATCACGACCAAAGACAGAACCATCAGCACCAAGCCCATAAAAGGGACCCGTCCGCGAGTCGGCAGGACCTCTGTGGATTCCGAAGATTTCAATGAGCTTCTCACCAGCGAAAAGGAAAAGGCGGAGCTGAATATGATTATTGACTTAGAGCGAAACGATGTCGCCAGAATATGCAAGCCGGGCACAAGAAAAGTTACCCAGCCGAGGACAATCGAGGCCTGCCCCACTGTGTATCACGCTGTCGCTACTGTGGCGGGCGAGTTGCGGGATGACGTCAATTTCTGCGACATCCTCAAGGCGATGTTCCCCGGCGGCTCAATCACAGGCGCACCGAAAATCCGCGCGATGCGAATCATCAACGAAACCGAGCCGACCGCACGAGGCATATACACCGGCAGTATCGGCTATATCGGCCTTGACGGCAGCGTCTCCTTGAATATCGCCATTCGCACGATTATCATCAAAAACAAAACGGCCTATACCCAAACAGGCGGCGGCATTGTCGCCGACTCCGACCCACAGGCCGAATACGACGAAACTTTGGTAAAGGCACGAGCGCTCCTCGCCGGAATTGCAGCCGTGAATCGCTAATGGCAGAAAAAGTTTTCCTAAACGACAAACTTGTGGATACCGAAGACGCCCGAATATCGGTCGGCGACGGCGGGTTCCTGTATGGGGCAGGGCTATTCGAGACGATGCGAAGCTACAACGGCGTCGTATTCCGGCTTGATGACCACCTCAGCCGGCTCCTTACCAGTGCAAAGGCATTATCAATCGAGCATTCTTACAGCAAAGAGTACCTCACCGATAGTGTTTACAAAGTTCTTGAAGCAAACGACCTCGCCGAAGCACGGATTCGATTGACTCTATCTGCGGGGGTGATGTCTCGCTCGCAGGGAAAACCTGCCGCGACTTTGCTCATAACCGCCGCTAAACTGCACCCATATCCTGCGGAGTATTACAAAAAAGGCGTGCTCGTGGTGCTGTGTCCATTCAGGCAAAACGTCACAGACCCAACCTGTGGGCACAAGACGACGAGCTATCTGCCGCGGATGCTGGCGCTAAAACAGGCCCATGAAAAAAAGGCCGCGGAGGCACTTTGGTTCACAACCGATGGCCGATTAGCCGAGGGCTGCATCAGCAACGTCTTTTTAGTTAAGGATTCCCGCATATTTACGCCGACGACAAATACCCCCGTCCTGCCCGGCATCGCCAGAAAAACCGTCTGTGAACTGGCAATCGCCAATCCTTCGACTTCGCTCAGGACAGGTAAAATTGAACTTGTCGAAAAAGACCTTACAATCGACGACCTGCTAAGTGCAGATGAGGTCTTCATAACCAACGTCATTATGCTGGTTTTACCCGTTGTCGGCATCGAAAAACACACCGTCGGCGACGGAAAACTGGGGCCGGTCACAAAAAGAATACAGGAACATTACGACGAATTTGTCAAAGATAATTGTGAGAACAAAAAATGAAGGTCAAAGATATAGCAGAACAAATCGAGAAAATTGTGCCGCTCGGATTAGCACAGGATTGGGACAATGTAGGACTGCTGCTCGGAAATGCCGACAAAAACGTAAAATGCATACTGCTCACTATCGACATCACTAATGATGTTCTGGCCGAGGCAAAGCGGTTCAGGACTGATTTGATTGTGAGCTATCATCCCATAATCTGGGACGGGCTTAAAAAAATAAATGCCCAGGGACCGACAAGCATTGTCTATGAGTTGATTCGCTCTGATATCGCCGTATTTTCGATTCATACCGCCCTCGATGCGGCACAAGGCGGCGTAAACGACGGGCTGGCGGAAATCATCGGCATACAAAACGGCAAACCGATCGGCAATTACGTCGGCCCCCCTGCCAGCGATAACTACAAACTGGTGGTCTTTGTCCCGGTCGAATCTACCGCAAAAGTTGCGAACGCCATTTTTGCCGCCGGCGCAGGCCACATCGGCAACTACAGCCACTGCGGCTTCACGGCACAGGGCCAGGGAAGCTTCCTGCCGCTTGAAGGGGCAAGACCGGCCATTGGCAAAAGAGGCACGCTCGAAAAAGTCCCCGAACTGCGGTTCGAGACAATCGTGCCCGCAGAAAAGCTCGCCAGGGTTATAACCGCTATGCTGAATGCACATCCCTACGAAGTGCCTGCATACGATATTTTCAAGCTCGCCGAAGAGAAAAACAGGTTCGGCTTAGGCAGAATCGGCGCGCTGACAAAACCAACGCCGCTCAATGAAATCATTCGAAACCTGAAAAAGCACACGGGCGCAAAGGCAATCGGCGTCATCGGCCCCGAAAAACGGGTGGTCAGAACCGCCGGCGTATGCGCCGGGTCCTGCGGCAAAATCATCAACCTCGTAATAGCCGAAAAGGCCGACCTCTATGTTACAGGCGAATTGAAGCACCATCAGGCATTGGCGGCCCAGGAGGCAGGATTGACTGTCCTTTGCCTCTCGCATACCGTCTCCGAGCGATTCATCCTCAAAAAGTTTGCCAAACAGTTGCAAAAACAGCTCCCAGCGGCGACAATTACGGTCAGCAAGAAAGATTTTGACCCATTCAGGTGGAAAGAGTTATGACCGAGGAGCAAAAGGCAGCCGTCAACAACGAGCAGGACATTCAGGAACCCGTGCAGAACCCTGGCGAAGCCGGCGACGAACAGCCCGAATCAGAGGATACGGCCGTTGAGCCGCAGGCGGAAACAACGGACCTGCCGCCGGATTTTCAGCCGACGGTTGAATCCGTCGTCGAGGCGGTGCTCTTTGCCAGCGACGAATCGCTTTCACCCCAGCGTCTGGCCGACATCGTCGGCACAAACGTGCGCCAAGTTCGCAAGCACATCGACGACCTTAACGAAAAATACAAGGCAAACAACAACGCCTTTCAGATAGAGCAAATCGCCGGCGGCTACCAGATGCTTACACTAAGTGTTTACAGCCACTGGCTGAAAAAACTCATCCGCACACGCGAGGACAGCAAGCTCAGCCAGGCGGCCCTCGAAACTCTGGCCATCATTGCCTACAAGCAGCCGATTATGCGGGCAGACATCGAGGCCATCAGAGGCGTCGCAGCGGGCGAGATGATTCGAAACCTGATGTATAAGGGCCTAGTAAAAATTACAGGCAGGGCCGAGGTGCTGGGCCGGCCGCTGCTCTACGGCACAACGAAAAAGTTTCTCGAGGTCTTCGGCCTGAACTCCCTCAAAGACCTCCCAAAGGCCGAAGAACTCAAAAAACCCGAATAGTAAAATCCTACCTGGTAAATTGGCTGCGCTACTTCCATACATAACCGCAGTCCAGGCATTTGTATTCCTTCTTCAACCAGGTCAGCGGCATCCGAAACAGCAGTATGGAAAGCAAGGCCATTTTCCAAGAAAACCGCTCATACTCGATATTTTCAGAGCGGCATTTCGGACAAGTCAGGTCGTATTCGCCAAGTTCGGACGGCTGCTGTGCGTCGGACGGCACTGCTTTTCTCTGAAGAATCTCGACGGCAGCTTTTGAGTCGGATTCCCTCACCTTAAGTTTAATGCCGCCTTCGATGCGCGAATAAAGCCAGTAAGTCGCGACAAAATTTTCACCGCTCAGAAAGCACTTAATACCCTCCGATTCGAGTTTCGCCTCCGCAATATGTGCTTTGCACGGCTCATCAAAGCTGGCAACCGTAACAAACTTATCGCTCATTTTTTCCGACCCTCGGTAAGGCATTACGATTATTGAATATCATACATATACCCTTTCAGGCAAAAGACAAGCAAAAATTTCCTTCAGCGACCCGACACTTCTTCAACAAGTCCGGTAAAGTCAAAAATAGGCGATTCCCCTGCCGCCCGACTTCCGCGATATGTAACTTTTGGGCCGGCATAAGGTTACGCGAAACAATTGGTCTGGATTTCCTGTGCTCTTTGTGCTATAATAAAAGTCAATACGAATTGGGTGTGATGTATGGAGGCGGGTTTGAAAATGCACAGGTTATGGTGCGTGGTGATACTATTGTTCTGCACGCAGCAACTGCGGGCCGCAGTGTTGTCTGTCCCGTCGCCGTATAATACTATCCAGTCGGCCATCGACGCCGCGGTCAACGGCGATACCGTCGTCGTCTCGCCCGGCACCTATCTCGAGAACATCGATTTCAAGGGCAAGGCCATCACCGTGCAGTCCATTGACCCGAATGACCCTAACATCGTCGCAACGACAATAATCAACGGCTCGAACCCAACAGACCCCAATTTCGGCAGCACCGTTCTGTTCCGAAGCGGCGAAGACAACAATGCCGTGCTGGCCGGGTTCACGATAACGGGCGGCACCGGCTCCTGGCTGGCAGCCGCCTGGGACCTTAATCAGGTCTACTGGAACCGCTGCGGCGGCGGCGTCCTCTGCTTCAATATGTCCGCACCTACCATCACAAAGAACGTCTTTACGGCCAATATAGCAAGTCAGGGCGGCGGCATCTACGTCTATGGCGACCCTGTTGACCCAAACCACCCCAGCAATCCCCCGGTTCACGTCAGCCCCCTAATCACCGACAACACCTTCGTCAATAACTCAGCACTCATCGCGCACGGCTTTGCCCCGCCCGATACAACCTATCCCGCCGGCGACGGCGGCGACGGCGGCGCGATCGTCGGCTTTCAGGGCGTCGACGCAACCATCACCG
>CAYUIL010000015.1:0-12049 GCA_964444715.1 uncultured Pirellulales bacterium
CCTCGCTTCACCATAAACTGCTCACTATGCCAGTAACCCAGCAAATACCTGCAAACCTGCACATCCACCGCCTTCGCCGTCTCCTGCACGTTCACCGGGAAGAAATACAGCCGCTCAGGTATCGCCGCCACCTCCGTAACGTCAGAAAAATCACTCCACAATGTCACCTTGCTGTCGTACGCCGCGTCCTCCGCACGCTCCTGCCCCGTCCCCGCCACCGGATTGAACACACCAAGCCGAATACGATACCGATAACTGCTCCCCGGTCGGACCGTGTCATCGTACGCCCAGAACACAATCGGCTCCCGCAGCTCGCCGAGGTCCTTGCCCCTTAACACAATCTTGTCCATCTCGTCGTATGCCGTCAAATCGCTCACCGGTTTTGTGGTCCTCGACTGCTCCGGCACCGTCGGCTCCACACGCCGCTCAGACCGCGTCACCCTCGTCGTGCTGCGGGACGCACCTGCAGGATTATATCCACTCGACCTATAATAGTCCGCCTCTCCACCACTACGCCCCCCTGACTCAGAACCTGTCGGCGCCCTCGACGGCCTTCGCTGGTCACGCTCCGCCCGCGTCTTGTCCCGCTCCGTCGCACGCTCCTCGCGCTGCGCTGCTATCGCATCCCGCCTCTCCTGCGCCTCCCTCTCTTTCTGATTCGTCAAAAACTTCCTGTGCAGTATCGGCGGAAACCACTCCTCCTCTGCCGACGCTATCTGATATGGGTCCGGCTGCAGCAAACTCACCTGCTTCCGCGGGTCGCTGCACTTCAGCAGCCGAACTGTAATACCACTGCTTGGCAGACCGTTCACATCCTCTATAACACTGAATTCCGGCCCCTGCGGGTCTATCTTTGCACGCGGCACAATTTCCCACTCGCCCCACTGTCCGTCCGAACCAAGACGCTGCCTCTGCAACTGAACCGCCGCAAACACCGGTCTCGCCAAACCCGCGTTTCGCCACTCCTCAGGCAGCTCTTTGCCGGCAAAGCACTCCTGAAAACTGTCCGCCATCGGCCCAATGTCAAAACTGGCCTGAACAGTCACCAAATCTATATCGTTAAGCTCATACGACTTCTCGTCGGCCACGTTTTCAGCCGTAATCTTAACCGTCGGCACGTATGCCGCCGCCCTTATGTGCTCGACCGCCGCGTCCTGCACCCGCCCTACTACCGCAGGTATCCGGTACTTCTTCTCAATCCTCAGCTCAGTTGAACTCGGTATAGGCCAGGCAATGTTCGCGTCCACTTTCACCGCGCAATCCATATTCGCAAGAAAACGCGGCGATTTCGGCTCATATCGTTCCTTGACAGTCACCTCCCCGCTGAGCCGCTCCTTGAGCGTCTCCGCCTGCACCCCAATATATCTGTCAAGCTGACCTGGAGTGAATTTCCGGTTATCATACTTACATACGTTGGGACTGAGCAGCACGTACCTGAACAAGACGTACGCGCACAGCAGCCCGACGATAATCAGCGTTGCCTTCTCAATATGCTGCTCTATAAAGTTACCGCGTTTCTTAACCATCTTGTCAAACCCCCGATTTTTTCATCGACATTCAATTTGTCGCCGCTTGAGCCGACTCGTTTGCCTTCTTGGCCGACTCCGGATTAATCGGTTCACATCCCTTCTTGGAGAAGATGTATTCGCAAACAAGCTCGAGCTGCTCGACGGCATCGCCGCCGTACCGATAGTACTGATGCTCACTGCCCGCCGCCGACTCAACCGCCTTGGCGGTGCTCTCTAAGACGGTAATCTGATTGTGCCTGAAAACCTGAGGGTTCTCGTCGCCCTTATATCCCGCAAAACGATGCTCCTTTACAGAACAGAGCTCCTTCATAAAGGGTAAGATTTCACCAGGTATAACAATGACCACCAGCGAGAAATGAACGACGTAAAAATCACCGCTGGAGATACGAGCAGTGCAGGATTCGGTTAGCTGGTTCTGTGGTTCTAAGACGTATTTTGGCCTGTCCTGCGGAATAGCTGAACCCGCTAACCCCCTGAACATCTTGTCCGGAGTAGTAAATCCTACTCGCATGATTCGTTTGACAGGCGAAGTATAGACGGAGTTTGAGCCCTTGTTGGCGGCGCCGACGGTGTCAAAAACATCCTGAATAATCCAGTAACCCAACTGCCAGAACCAGCAGTCGTCGACGGCAGTGTTAAAATCCTTATACTGATAATTTTCCCAGAAGACATAACCTGCTATATCGTCGGGATTGGCGTAAACAGAAGCTGCTTTAGCCCTTGCCTGACAAATCTCCTCAGTAATCCTTTCCCTGTTGGTGCCTCCCGCACCGCCGGCGCGACTGTCCATTCCGAGCATCCATGCCCCCGGGCCCCCACCAAGCTCGGGTGCCTTCAAGTCATCCTCGCTCGGACAATCACGTGCGTTAACCTTAGCAATCAGTTCCTCGACGCCCTTGCGAAAACTGTCCCCGAAGCTGGCGAACAACAGCGTCGAAACATCGCTCGGCCTGGGGAAAATGTCGTAGCTAAGCAGCTCTCGCTGTGTGCTCCGCACCGCCAGCAACTCTATCAAATTCGCATCCTGCTGATAGGCATCCTGATACTCCCTCTCCACATCCACCTGTCTGGCGACAAGTGAATTATCCGCCCGGGTCTGGAACCCCTTTATCTGGTTACCCATTGGTATGCTTTGGCTCTCCACCTTGGCTTTGAAACTTCTGCCCATCAGCACAGCCGCCGTCATCACCAGCAGTCCCGCCAAAACTATCACCGCGGGCAAAAGCAACACGGAATAAACCCGCAAAAATCCCAGCCCCTTCAGCGCACTCCTCAGTTTGGATAAGTCAATCTTCGCCATCAATCACCATCGCCTGTCCTGCTATCACATCCTGCTCTGCGAAGCAGTGAGCTACTTCGCCACGTAGCACGAACCAGCACTACACGATAAACCGGCCGATTGCAGAACACTCAAAAATCGGCGGCATCCAGTTTGCTGCCTCTGCCGCTCGTCCTTTCTTGGCCACTCGTCGCCTGCTGGCTTACTTCTGCAGTGCCGCCGCCCGTGCTTGTATCACCCGCTAACACCGGTGCATCCTTCCACTTTAATTTCAAATTCAACACAAACCAATGGTCATTCGTCTGATATACCTGATTGCCCTGCCTGTCGGTAACCTTCTTGCCCGCCTCATCCACAGCCTCAACCTTGCTGATAATCTCCTTCGTCATCGGGTCAATAAGCACATTAACCCTCGCCCCCTCCTTGCCCTCCAAGGCCTTTACGGCCCCAATCCCCACAGGCATTTGAGCCGACATATCCACATCCCCCGTCTTAAGCTCAAAATTCTGCGTATTGGTCTTCCCGTAGAGCTCAAACGGACTATTTCCGTCAAAAAATCTATCCAAGTGCATTAGTCGAGTCACAACCCCCCACCTGTTCGGGTCATCCTGAGCCCCCGCGGGGTCTAATAACTCTCCGATGTCGTTGTAGGGGCTGTAACCGGTAATGGTTACAACAAACCCTCTATCCTCGGTCTCTGCCGCCTGTCCAGGGGCCGGTTGCTGCGCCCCGGGTGCAGTGGTGGTTCCCTGCTTCAGCAGTATTCCCATCCCAGTGGACTCCAGATACTCCCTCTCAGTCATTGTCGGCTTTTTAGAACCTCTCCCGCCAGATCCCCTCCCCTCCATCATTCTTTCAAGAGCCGCAGTTCCAAACCGCGCGTTGGCCAGGTCAACGGCATAATAAACTGATATCCCCGTTAGAAAAACCTGCTTGCGCTGGTTCCGCTGGGGCCAGTCGTCCTTTATTTTTGGGACATCCCCCTGAGCAAACGCCTCGTACAACGTCGCCTGCTGGGGATTATTCTTCTCATTCGGCAACATCAGCAGCATCGTGCGATACACCTCTGGCACAATATCACGATACTTGAACAAATCAAACTGCTTCTTTATCACCGCCTCCGATGCGCTGGCCCTGGCCTGCTGTGTCTGCAAATCACTCTGGACCTTCTGTGCAGCGTCCAGCACCGATTCTATCTTGTCCCTGACCTGGGATTTGTCGTAACTGGCCCTGTCTATAATCACCCTGGCAAAAGCCAGCACCGATACAACCAATACCAAACACGCCGCCGCAACAAAGTACCTGGCTTTGGCTGCCCACTCCATCGACCTCGCTACGCTCTGCGGCAAAAGATTGCTCTCTATCCGCCCAAGCCCAAGCCCCTGAACCGCCAGCCCGTATACAATCCCAAAATCACACACGCTCTCATGAAACTTCGCCGCCGATACCGCCGGATTTATCCCAACCTGCTTGAACGAATCCGGCCTCTCTATCGGCATCTGCAAACTTTGTTGGAGGTACTGGAGCAGTCCCCTCATTCTGGTGCCGCCGCCTAAAGCTATTACTCTCGCCAGCTTTGCATTTGGATGCGAGCTGCTGTAAAAGCCCAGCGAACGCTGTATCTCCGCCGCCAAATCCGTAAACACCGGCTTCATCGCCTGCAAAATCTGCCTGGCGTATTTGCTCATCGGCGCCGTCCGCTTGAGCTTCTCCGCCTTCTCAAAACTCAGCTTAAACGTATCCGCAATCGCCTTGGTGAAGGCGTTGCCGCCCGTCGGTATCGTCCGCTGCCAGACGTCTGATTTCGTGCACACCACCAAATCCGTATTCTCCGCACCGATATTCAGCACAACCGTCGCCTGCGTATCCGAATGCACCAAATCCGGCCGGTCAAACACAATGTAGTTGTAAAGCGCCATCGGCGCTATCTGCACGTATGACGCCGGTAGATTCTCCCTGCTGAAGTGCTCAAGCTCCGCCGTCACCACCTCGTTCTTTATCGCGAATATCCCCACCTTCGCCTCCCCCACCCCCGCCTCGCTCATCAATTGCCAGTCCCATGCGACCTCGTTTATGTCGAAGGGAATCTGCTGGCTGGCTTCGAACTTTACGATTTCGGGGATGCGTTTTTGTTCGACGGGCGGGAGGTTGACGAAACGGGCGAAGCTGTTGGCGCTGGGGACGGCGACGATGATTTCGTCTTTGCCGAGGTCGTTCTGCTGGACAAACTGACGAAGGGATAGCGCTATAAGCTCCTGCTTTTCCTGTTCTTTGACGCCTGTGCCGGAGAGGATTTTGCCGTGCTGGATATGGTCAAAGCCGATGACCTGGAGTGTGCCGGATTCGTTACTCAGCCGAAGCGCCTTAAGCGAGGTATTTCCGATGTCGATGGCCCAAACCGACCCTATTTTTTCCGCCATAATCTGCCTCCCGCGTCAACTCGCACGCTCAACCAGGCACCCTTGTAAATATACACACACAGCAATAGTATAACATATTATGAGAACTTTTTCCATATCTACTCTTGGCTGCAAGGTGAATCAGTATGAAGGGCAGGCGATACGCGAATTTTTAGAGGGGCTGGGCCTGTCGGCAGTCGAGCCAAACGAGAGACCTGAGCTTGTCGTCATCAATACCTGCTGCGTGACAGCAACCGCGTCAGCCAAGAGCAGACAATATATTCAAAGAGCCGGGAAGCTAAGCCCCGAGGCCATAAGGGTCGTCTGCGGGTGTCTGCCAGCGATGAAAAGCCGGGAAATGACCCTGTCAGGCGGCAATAACGTTCGTATTGTCAGCAAGCGGGATGAGCTGCCGGGATTGCTGACCCAAATCGTCATCGGCGAAACCCCTTCTATTAAACCAAAAAACGGCATCGAAATCAAGGACGAGGGCGAAAGTTCCGCCAATTGCCCCAAATTGCCGCTATTGACGAGTTTCAAAGGGCATACGCGTGCGTTTCTCAAGGTTCAGGATGGATGTGATGGGCTATGCACCTATTGTATCATACCAAAAGTCAGGCCTGATGTTCATAGTAAGCCGATTGATGAGGCGGTAGTAGAGGCCAAGCAACTTGTTGCGGCAGGGCATAAGGAAATCGTCGTTACAGGCGTCAATCTGGGGGCTTATGGAAGAAGCACAACGAAGAAGGCCCAGATTGCTGATTCCGCCACACGAATGGCGGACAAGTGTCGATTGTCGATTGTCGATTTATTAGAAAGATTGGCGAAAGTGCCGGGGCTGATGCGGATACGGGTGAGCAGTTTAGAGCCGGGGGATATAAGCGAAGAATTATTGGACGTGTTTTGTAAGCATCCGAATATTATGCCGCATATTCACTTGTCGGTGCAGTCAGGGTCAGACAACGTTCTGCGAAAAATGGGCAGGCGGTATGACTCGGCGGAGCTGAAGGAAAAGATTGCACTTATCAAGAGCCGATTGGACAGGCCGGCCATCACGTCCGATATAATCGTGGGCTTTCCTACTGAAACGGAGGAAGATTTTCAAGCAACAGTGGAATTGGCCAGGTTGGCGGGGTTTTCAAGGATACATACATTCGCGTTTTCGCTCCGCGAAGGAACGCCTGCGGCAAGGTTGAAGGATAGGGTGCCTTCAAAAGTTATAAAGGAGCGGTCGGAGATTCTGAGAAAATTAGGCGATGAGCTTGGCAGGAAATTCAGAGAGCAGTTTATTGGAGAGAATTGCGAAGTGCTGATTGAAGACCCCGGGTCTGCGGATTCTTCAAAGCACACCCTCGGGGCAGGCACCCAGCCGACGAGCGGGAGGTGCGAAAGGTACTTTATGGTTCAAGTCAATTCTGCCACTAAGTCCCTAAGACACGAAGAAAAACAAAATAGCTTAGTGCTTTCAAACCCTTGTGGTAAAGGCGAGATTGTGAAGGTGAGAATAACGGCGGTAACGGAAGAAGGAGCAACAGGAGAAATAAAAAATTAAAAGTCAAAAAGCAAAAATTGTTTGAGGTGAAAAATGTATCAAGAGCTCAAGGAACATTTAAATAAGCAGAAGCTCAATCTCCAAGGTGATTGGGTTGAGAAAAACAGTTCGTACGAACGCTACATATGCGAAGCTCTTGCTATGAATCCGGATAAATCCAGATATTGGGATGCTGTCTGGAATGGTTTCCATATTGAATTCAAAAAAGGGCGGAGTATCTGGCTTGACCTCGTAAGGTACAGCGAGGTTCTGTTAAAAGAAAATGCAAATGCCTCTGTGGACACGATTACGCTTTTCTTTGTGCCCGATGATCGGAAATATACAATCGCAGAAGTCATTATGGTTGAAACGAAATTGCTGATACAAAAATTAAGACTCACGGAAGAGATTGCGAGAACGGTCATCCAACTAGATCATCATGTTCCAAGACAATTGAATGCCCAAGCGAATCTTACGCTTCCCGACGTGAAAAGAATCTCGCAATGGATTATATAACGTTATATGCTTGTTTTACTAAGAAGGGACAGGCAATCCCAGCCGGAGGTGGGCAAGTTCGAAGCACGAAATTAAAAATGAAGGCGGATAAGTGTAGGACACAGAAGTAGGAGAGTTTGATGCGGCGAGTTGACGCGTATGGGAAGTATCAACAAGGAAGCGGTTAAATTTCTGATGAATAAATGCGCCCTTTTCTCAATCAAAAACCTTAACGATTAGGATAGGTTAGAAAAACGACAAAAAGTGTTGTGCGGAACATGGGAAACGTATAGTATTAGCAAAATAGCGTAAAAAAACGAGCGCAAGCAACCATTGTCAATAAGATTCGTAAAAAGTAATAGAATTAGTATCGAACGGTCGAAGAAACTGGTATAATCACATTCACACTCGGCAGCTTAACTTGCCCGTCAGACGCAAAGCGGGCTGAAATCACGGGACGGCGTTATGGACAGGCAACAAATCGGCGTTAAACTTGCTATTGATGGTTTAGGATTGCCATTTCAAATAACGACGTTCCAAGACCGCCTGATAATGCAAAAAGCAATTTATCTTGTTCAGGCCAAAGGGATTAACTTCGGTTATTTTTATCACTGGTATCTACATGGACCTTACAGTTCATCCCTTACCCGCGATGAATTTGCTATAACGATGGGCATTTCGGCTGACTTGGATGAATCTGAAGGATGGAAGTTAGATGATAAATCTTCACAACGGTTGAACAATATTCGAGATTTATTTAAGGAGTCCGGGCGAGATAAACTGGCGAAGAAATTGGAGTTGTTAGCATCGGTTCATTTCCTGATAGACCGCAAGCAGGTCTCGAGAGCAGACACGAAACCTATCACCGAGATTTTAGAGCGATTCAACAAAAAATTCAGCGAGGAGAACGTCAAGAGGGCGTTGGAGGAGCTGAGAAGATATGGTTTCCTCCAGTCGTGACGATCCTGAAAAATTAGTTGTCGATTCAATCCACGGTAATATCTACCTCAAAGATCGCGAAGTTCAGGTTATTGATACAGCGTCTTTTCAACGTCTGCGCCGACTTAAGCAACTTGCAATGGCACAAATGGTCTATCCTACCGCAACTGTTACGAGATTTGCTCACAGCATCGGAGCTCTTGGGGCAATGATACGGATTCTCGAAGCTGCTAAGAAAAATGGAATCACATTCAAACCAGAACAGGAAGAGAATCTCAGGCTAGCGGCGTTACTGCACGATGTTGGGCATTATCCATATTCGCACTTGATGGAAAAAGTGGACAGTGTTGAATTAACTGAAGAATGGGCAAAAGGCCCCAAGTCACTGAATTTCACCAGAAGCACATACCCTCGACATGAAGAGGTTGGAAGGTTAATCGTAACAAGTCAGAAGGACCTGCTGCAAGCTATTGGGAACGAGGAACGTGCGAAGGCTGTAGCGGATATTTTCACGCGGTCCGAAGCTGCAGACCCGCAATTGAGCAAGCTTATTCATAGTAGTTCTGACATCGACCG
This sequence comes from uncultured Pirellulales bacterium, assembly GCA_964444715.1. Taxonomy (GTDB): domain Bacteria; phylum Planctomycetota; class Phycisphaerae; order Sedimentisphaerales; family Anaerobacaceae; genus Fen-1362. Next base: position 8,749 of record CAYUIL010000015.1, read on the forward strand.
CTGGGATTACTTGTTAAGAGACTCTTATGCTGCAGGAGTTCCCTATGGGCAGATAGACATCAATTATCTGCTGAATAACCTGAAGGTAAGCCAGGACGGAATAGTGGGATTTTCAGATAAAGCGTTAGCCGCGCTGGAGCACTCTCTGCTCGCAAGGTTTTTTATGTACCGCGTAGTATATTATCATAAAACTATCTACGGTATGGAAGAAGCTTGCAGGCAACTCTTGCGGCGATTGCGAGACCGAGCAGATAACAGTTATGGCGTTCCTCCTGACGGAGAGTGGATAAAGAAGTCTGTTCAAACAGAAGTACTAAACGAATTTACAGATGCTTTCGTTGATAATATTATTCGGAAAGCAGCAACTGACAAAGATAACGTAATCCGCACATTGGCATTATCGATTCAAAATAGAAAACCACCAGCTCTCCTTAAAGAGGTGCCGGTTTGTGAAGAACCAGAAAAACAGTACCATGCCGGCAGGACTTTTATGGGTAACTGCAGAGCTAAACTTGCTGGCATGGCTGAAGAATTCAAAATCCCTCTCGGGCAGTTTCTGCTTTGTGAACCAGGGGTGAGTGTTATGAAGCGGCCACAAGAGAAAACATACGGGCAAGTGACCAAACTGAGCCCTGAAGATATTAGAAAGAAAGCATTTGAGGAAGAGGAAGAAGATATCAAGGTTTTCAAGCGTGGTAAAGAGGAACCAGTGTCGTTAATGGACGTGGATTACAGTCTGGTGGTTAAGTATGCAAAATACTCGCTCAAACTTTTTCGGCTTTATGTCGTTTATGAAGATTCAGACAAGGACATTGTGATTCATAAGTTGAAAGAGAGGGTTAAGGATTGGAACAATCCTTAAACAACAGTTCATGTAATATCCGGCAAGCGATCACAAGTAAAATCACGTCTTCGGCTAACAAGTTGTTTTTTCTTTTCAGCGGGGGAATTCCTGCCGCCGGCGTGGCGCAGATAGAAAACAACGGTCGGAACGACAATTCCCTTATGGTCCTCTACTCTTGTGAAGCAACCACCCTAAAACTGCACCAAGAGTCACTTTGCAGAAATCAGCAGCATATTCTGCAATTCTGTCGAGTAAGTTTGGTTGGGAAATAGCTATCAATATGGCCACGAACATAAAAGTGGCGAAAGTGAATGAGAGAATGACGATTGCAATGCCTTGACGGTTATGCAAATCGCACACGCGCCGTTTTTTAACCTTTACTTTTGAGTTCTTACGTGCCATATAAATTTACCTAAAATTCAAAAATATTCTTTCGTCCGCTCTATTTGCGGCATATCTTCTATTATAACCCAGTTTTTAAATCTCAATAAAATCGCTATACTAGCTACTCCCTATACCTACCTCTCCCTAGGAGGGGAAAATTTTTTCATTTTTTGAGGTTTTTTTGCTTGACAGGGTATTATTTCGGATATGGGATTGCGAATTAAGTGAATGACGAACGCCGATTGTCGATTTAATTCAGCGAACCTCACGATTGCACCCCCGGCCAGAGACCGGGGCTAAATACAAACGCCCGATGGGGGCGTTCAATGTGCAACCCTGCCATCCGGCATAAGTCAATAAACCCCGTCATTGTCCCGACGCAAAGCATCGGGACGAAGTGACGGGGCTAAGTATTAAAATTGGTGCAAGCATATTCTCCAAAGTGTTTTTTTGCGGCCTCGTCGTAGGCGTGGGCGGCGGAGAGTTCATCAGTGAATGAGCCGAGGAAGAGGCGTTTGCCGGCAACGACGATGCGGGCGCGCCAATGGCCGGTGGCTTTGACGCGGTCAACGCCCTTGAATTTAGAGGTGGTTTTCGTGATTGATTTTCGTGCGTTCTGCTGGTTTGAGGAATGAGTGGCGAGGCGGAGATTGTCACGGCGGTTGTCGAGGCCATTGTGGTTTCTGTGGTCAACGAGGAGGCCAGTGGGAGGAGGAAGAACGAGATGGTGCATCCAGAGGACTTTTTGTTTGAGGAGTGGGCCGCGTGAGACGGTGAGGAAGGCGTAGAAGGTGCGGTTTGAGCGGCAGAGTCGCCATTTGTATCTGTTAAGCCGGTCATAGTCGGCGGAATCGACGACGGCGAATTTGAACTTGGCGATGTGGATGAGACGAATGGAGTAGCCGAAGCAGAGACGGTAATAGAGAAGCAAAGGCCAGATGATGACATGCTGAAACCAAGACGGAACGTTAATTTTGAAGTGAAGATTCATAAGCAATACCTCCCCACAAACAATTTTCTATTTTGTATTTTCTATTTTTTATTTAATTGATTCTTTCTGCCCGCAAGGGCAATCCGCAAATCGAAAATACCAAATCTGTCGGGGATACTTCCCCAAAGAGGCCCACAAGGCCTCTCCATCCTATGGCGCGAACTTGCGCGCTTTTGACGAAAACTAAGGGATTTCCTGATATGCCCAAAAACGATAAGTCCTTATGGGACAAGGACTAAAAAATTTTCAAAAATATTTTTTCTAAGGGTTTTCGACATGCGCGCTTTTGCCCAACAAGTGTATGAAACAACTGTATGAAACGATCGTTTGAAACACTTGTTTGAAACTACCCATCTTCACATATTTTGCCCAATCCGGCTACGCCAAGCACTGCGCCGGGACAAGAAGGGCTTCCGACTTCGCTTGCGCTACGCCGGTCAAGACGCCGAGGCAAGGAAATGATTGCGGATTTGGGTTCCCTGTTCCTGAACAAAGCAGCAGCACTCCCCCGACAGCAGCACCGGGGCAGCAACAGTCGAGGGCATCCGCCAACGACATGTGAGTGCGGTTAGGCACAAAGGCAGACGGTTCCAAGGAACCGGCGCTTAACAATTGCAGAGCCATCGTTTATACTTGGTTTTCGGGCATAGAACAATGATAAGGCAGTGATGTTTTTGGAGATTAGAAATATGAGCACTTGGCGTAAGGTTTTTGTGTGTATGCTTTTTTGCCCGGGCATATTACTTTGTGATACGAGAGCGGATGATTTTTGCGGCGACATAAATGATAAGGGGAAAATACTCGACGTAATGGGCGGAGAGTACCGAATCAGCAACAATGTCTGGAGAGGCCCGTCCAAGCAATGTTTGAGCGCAAGCATAGATTCCACATTTTTCAGCGTTATCCACACCACGCACGACTTAAATAATGTAGCCGCGTATCCATCCATTGTTCGCGGGCGTCATTTCGGGGGCGAAAATACCCAAAACAGCGGTTTGCCGATGCGAGTAAGCGATATTGCGGCCGCCCCCGTCACCTGGAGCGTTGACACAAACGGCGCGGGCGGGATATGGAATTCCGCT
>CAYUIL010000015.1:12059-14474 GCA_964444715.1 uncultured Pirellulales bacterium
TTCAGTAAAACCGGCGGCACCGTTCCCGATGCAGCGGAGTTGATGATTTGGCTTAACTCCAAGGGCGGTCTGGACCCCAGAGGCTCGCCGCTTGCTACCGTCGAGATAGCAGGGGCAAGCTGGGAGGTCTATTTTCATGGGCGGTCTGACTGGAACTATATCGCTTACAAAAAGACAACACCAGCCCTTTCAGTGACTTTCAACCTAAAGGATTTTATCGATGATTCGATATCACGGGGCTACATACAACCCTCGTGGTACCTGGACAATATGGAGGCCGGCTTTGAGATAGTGTGTGACGGCAAAGGACTGACAAGCAATTCGTTTTCGGCCTCTGTTGCCGGCCGAGACGTTAACCAGGCACCAACGAAATAAACCAGTGATATCCCAGTCAAAAGACATTCGGTGTTTTTACAAAGGCAGAGCCGTTAAGGCCTTTGTTGCTGATTTTGTCGCCGACAACACTGTAATAGTGGAAGTAAAAGCAATCAGGGAAATTACAGAAATTGAGAAGCTCCAGGTCATTATTACCTGAAGGCCGGCAGTTCAGAGGTGGGTTTGGTGTTGAACTTTGGGGCAAAATCACCGGACTACGAGAGATTATTTGAGACAAATCAGGGTAATCCGCGTAATCTGTGATTCAAAGGAAAGGGCAAACAAATGGCGAAGGCGCACGTTTACAAAAAGGACCATATCAATACGGATGAGATAATACCGGCGAGGTATTTGAATACCGACAATGAGAAGGAATTAGCGAAACATTGTCTCGAGGATTTGGACGCCGGATTTATGAAAAAGGTCTGCAAAGGCGACGTGATTGTCGCGGGCGAGGACTTTGGCTGCGGGTCGTCGAGAGAGCACGCGGTGTGGGCGATACGCGGGGCTGGAGTGGCGACGGTGATTGCAAAGACCTTTGCGCGGATATTCTATCGTAATGCGATAAACTGCGGCTTTTATCTGATTGAATCGCCTGATGCGGTCGAGCGAATCAATGACGGCGATGAGGTGCAAATCGACTATGAAGCCGGTATAATCGAGGACAAGACGACCGGCCAAAGAATCGAGTTTCGGCCACTGCCGGATTTCGCGCTGGAGATAATACGCGATGGCGGTTTACTGGAACATATAAAGAAAACCAAATGAAGAAATTGCTAATAGCCAATCTTGTTTTTGCGGGGCTGTTTGTAATATGCTTTTGGATTATGACTTTTTTTGTTCATGGGGCTTTTGTGAATCCCGTTGGGTTGGTGATATCTGGTTTTTTAGTATGGTGTGTCCTGACACCAATGGTTCCGTGTGTCCCAGTTCTGTTTGTCTTCAACGTATATGGTGTCTTTAAATATTGGTCTAAGTATAAATTGGTAACTCTTTTGCCGTTTCTAGTTCTTGGAATTATGGTAATGAGCTTGTTTGTATGGGATGTCGGGGCAATAAGCATAAGAAGATTCAAAAAATATTTACCTGATTATGAAGCATTTGTAGCAAAGGTAGAAAAGGAGCATAAGCCAGGAGATTTGAGCAGAATAAGCATACCTAAGGGGTACAGGCATCTTGGATATTCAGCCGATGTCGATTTCGCCGATCCGAACAACTTATATGTAATGGTTGGAGTAGGAAGTGGTGGTGCTGTCGGTCATCACACCTCTTTCTTGTATTCATCAAACGGTGACGTTACCCCTGAATTCAGTGTGCGTCATATCGTACATTACAAAGAACGGGTAAACGAACAATGGTTTAGAGTTAGCGATTGAGATAATCAGGGATGGCGGATTGCTTGAGCACATTAAAAAAAGTAAAAAGTAAAAAGAACTGGATTTCCGCTTGCGTGGGAATGACCCTGCTTCGCCAAAGGGCTACGCAGGGCAGGAAAAAGATAAACGTCGAACATTGAACATCCAACCCGCCTTCGTTGAAACTACGGCGGGCAAGCATAGAACGCAGAACGAAAAGATGAAGGAGACAAGACGTGGCGAAAGGTGTTAAGAGTTCCGCCATACAAAAGGCGGACAAGTACAAAATAGCGGTAATACCGGGAGACGGGACGGGGCCGGAAGTTACGGCGGAAGCGGTGAAGGTCCTTAAGACGGCGGCGGAGAAGTTCGGCTTTAAGCTGGATATGACGGAATTTGATTTCGGCGGCGAGCGGTACAAAAGGACAGGAGAGACGCTGCCTGATAGTGCGGTGGAAGAGCTGCGCAAATTCGACGCGATATTGTTAGGCGCAATTGGTCATCCTGATGTTGCGCCGGGGATTTTAGAGAAGGGGATACTGTTGAGATTGCGGTTTGCGCTGGACCAGTATATAAACCTGCGGCCTGTTCGGCTGTATCCTGGGGTGGAGACGCCGGTGAAGGGTAAAGGGCCTGAGGACATTGACTTTGTCGTGGTGCGTGAGAATACCGGCGACGCATATAC
>CAYUIL010000015.1:14574-21905 GCA_964444715.1 uncultured Pirellulales bacterium
TGTATGTGGTTTGTGAAAAACCCGGAATGGTTCGACGTGATTGTTACGGGCAATATGTTCGGCGACATCATCACGGATTTGGGTGCGATGATTCAGGGCGGTATGGGAGTAGCCGCGGGCGGAAATATCAATCCCGAAGGCGTGAGTATGTTCGAGCCGATTGGCGGAAGCGCACCGAAATACACGGGTAAAGGCATAATTAACCCATTAGCCGCAATCTGCGCCGGTTCGATGATGCTCGAAACTTTGGGCGAAGAGAAGGCGGCGACGAAAATCGAAGATGCGGTGAAATTCGTTACCGCGAATAAACTGAAGTCATTGGCGGCGGGGAAAATGGGTTACTCGACGAGTCAGGTTGGAGATTTGGTGGCGGACGAATTAGCAAAGTAAGGAGTTATGCCAGCTAACCTTACGCCAGAGTATTTTAAGGCGGAGCGGTGGTACCGGGAGGCGGCGACCACGGAGGAGAAGATTCTGGCCCTTGAGCGGATGCTGGCGGTGATGCCCAAGCACAAGGGGACAGACCACCTGAAGGCGGACCTTCGGCGAAAGTTAAGCGGACTAAAAGAGAGCGAGGAAAAGCGACGTAAAAGCACGGGGGTGGATATTTTTCACGTGCCGCGGATGGGGGCGGGGCAGGTGGTGTTATTGGGGCTGCCGAACAGCGGGAAAAGCTCGATAGTGGAGCTGCTGACCAATGCGAAGGTGCACGTGGCGGACTTTCCTTTTGCAACCAATGGGCCTGTGCCGGGGATGATGGACTTTGAGGGGGTGCATATACAGCTTGTGGATATGCCGCCGATAACGGCGGAAATTGTGATGCCGGGGCAGGTGGGGACATACCGCAACTGCGATATGATTGCGATTGTAGTTGATTTGTCGGCTGACCCCTGCTTACGACCTGCAGGGGCAGGCGTTGAGGAGCAATTTAAAGTATGTCTGGATTTTTTAGAGGCGAGGAGTTTGCTGCTGGACGAGCGGACGACTGGGCGCGACGAGCGAGGCAACGTGTTAGGCAAAAGGGCGATTTGCGTCGGCACGAAGTGCGATGTTGCGAGGGAGGACGCGATGGAGCGGATTAGGGAATTATGCGGCAGGAGATTTGAGGTTGTCACGGTTTCGATTGTGACAGGCGAGGGGATGGGGGAGCTGCCGAAGGTTTTGTTCAGGCAGTTGCACATTATCAGGGTATATGCGAAGCCGCCGGGCAAGAGGCCGGATATGAATGAGCCATTTACAATGCCCGTTGGTTCAACTGTTCTTGATTTGGCCGGAACAATTCATCGTGAGCTTGCGGAGAAGCTCAAGACGGTCAGGATTTGGGGGACGGGGGTTTACGAAGGGCAGAATGTGCAGCGAAACCACGTTCTAAACGACAAGGACATCGTCGAATTGCACTTCGGGTAGGGTTTGCCACTAAGACACAAAGACACAAAGCAAAGGGAAAAATAAAATGAAAAAGACAGGGGTTGGGTTAGCGATTGTGATGGTGGTTTTGATTGGATGGTGGACCAACGGCTGCGGGGAGGCAACGAAGGGAGGAAAAGTCGTAAGGTTAGAGAAAGATTACCTGATAGAGGCGGTGGCGCTGACGGAGGTGAATTTTACGGATGAGTTCTGGGCGCCGAGGATTGAGACGAACCGCGAGGTGACGATACCGCATATATTCAAGATGTGCGAGAAGTCGGGGCGGGTGGATAATTTCGCGGTAGCAGGGGGTCTGATGAAGGGAGAACAGAAAGGGAATTACCCATTCGATGATACGGACGTTTATAAAGCGATAGAGGCAGCGTCGTATTCGCTGAGCGTGCAGCCGGATGCGAAGTTAGAGAGATATCTGGACGGCGTGATTGCGAAGATTGCCGCGGCGCAGGAGAAGGACGGCTACCTGTATACGGCGAGGACCAACAAATCCAAACGGTTAGCGAACTGGTATGGGCCTAAGCGGTGGTCGCGATTAGAGGGCAGTCACGAGCTTTACGATTCGGGGCATCTTTATGAGGCGGCGGTAGCGCATTATCTGGCGACGGGCAAACGCAACCTGCTCAACGTTGCAATCAAGAACGCTTGTTTGCTCGATAAGACGTTCGGGCCCGACAAATTGCGGAAATGGCCGGGGCATCAGGTCGTTGAGATGGGATTAGTGAAACTATACAGAGTTACGGGCGATGAAAAGTATTTGAATCTGGCGAAGTTCTTTTTGGACGTGCGCGGGCCGAGGGGCGGCGAATATGCTCAGGCGAGCAAGAAGCCATACGAGCAGACGGAGGCGGTGGGGCACGCGGTCAGGGCGACGTATATGTATGGCGGGATGACGGACATTGCGGCGGTGACCGGCGACCGGCGGTATATCGAGGCGGTCGAGCGGATATGGGACAACGTCGTTGCAAAGAAGTTGTATATCACGGGCGGGGTTGGTGCGAGAAGTAATAGTGAGGCGTTCGGGAAAAATTTCGAGCTGCCGAATGCGACGGCTTATTGCGAGACGTGTGCGGCCATCGGAAATGCGATGTGGAATTACAGGATGTTTCTGCTGACGGGCGACGCGAAGTACTTGGACGTGTTCGAGAGGGTGCTTTATAACGGCTTGATTTCGGGGGTGTCACTGAGCGGGGACAAATTCTTTTATACAAACCCATTGGAGTCGAATGGTCAGCACAGGCGACAGCCGTGGTTTACCTGTGCGTGCTGTCCGGGCAATTTAGCGAGGTTTATAGCATCGCTGCCGGGATATGTTTACGCGAAGACAGATGATACGGTGTATGTGAATATGTTTGCGGCCGGCGAGGGGACAATCAAGTTAAAAAATAACACGGTGCGGATAAACCAGGCGACGCGGTATCCGTGGGACGGTTCGGTGAGGATGACGGTTGAGCCGAAGCAGACGGCGAAGTTCACGATTGCGGTTCGGATTCCGGGCTGGGCGCAAGGTCGACCGGTGCCGAGCAATTTGTATCGGTTTATGGACGGCGACGACCGAAAAGTGAGTTTGAAGCTCAATGGCGATGGTTTAGAGGCGAAGATAAGAGGGGGGTTTGCGTGTATCGAGCGGCAGTGGCAGAAGGGGGATGTAATTGAGGTGAATCTGCCTATGCCGGCCAAGCGCGTGCTGGCAAACGATAAAGTTGCGGCGGATGTGGGCAGGGCGGCTGTTGAGCGAGGGCCGATTGTGTATTGTGCCGAATGGCCCGACAACGATGGGAACGTTTTGAATCTGGCTTTGTCGGATAACGCGACGCTGACGGCGGAGGGAGATGGCCGCAAGGATTTGTTAGGCGGCGTAACGGTAATTTGCGGCAGAGCGGAGAACAAGCAGGATTTGGTATTGATACCTTACTACGCCTGGGCGAATCGGGGGCAGGGGCCGATGGCTGTGTGGCTGACGCGGGAAGAACCGGCGGTAGCGATTGAAATCGACGCAGGCAAAACGAGAGAGCCGATTTCGAAATACATATACGGGCAATTCATTGAGCATCTTGGGCGGTGCATTTACGGCGGAATATGGGCGGAGATGTTAGAGGACCGCAAGTTCTATTATCCAGTGACAGATAATTACAATCCCTGGGGGACGGGCAAAGACACGCAATGGAAGGCGGGGCCGTATAAATATCTCAAGGCATCGCCGTGGAAAGTGATTGGACCTGCAGGGACGATAACGATGGATACCAATAATCCATACGTCGGCAGACATACGCCTGTGATTCATTTGCCGGGTGACAGGAATGAAGCGGGTATTTCGCAGGATGGTTTGGCGATTGTGAAGGGCAAGGGGTACACTGGCAGGATAATTCTTGCGGGGGACAGGGATGCGGGACCGATTATAGTGAGGATTGTGCCGGAGGGCGGCGAGGCAATCGATATAGGCGTCGGCGGGATACACGCGGAATTTAAGACGTATATGCTGGAATTCACGGCGCCGGTGTCGAGCGAGAACGCGAGAATTGAAATCGTCGGCAGTGGGAAGGGAACGTTCAGGATAGGGACATTGTCGCTGATGCCGGCGGATAATATCAAAGGTTGGCGAAGAGACGTTGTGGCGTTATTGAAAGAGCTTGATTCGCCTGTGTATCGCTGGCCGGGAGGTAATTTTGTCAGCGGTTACAACTGGCGCGACGGCATCGGCAAGCGGGACAAGAGACCGCCTCGGAAAAATCCGGCGTGGAAAGGCGTGGAGCACGATGACGTCGGGATTCACGAATTTATGGAGCTGATGGAGATTATCGGGGCGGAGCCGTATGTTGCGCTCAATACGGGTCGCGGAACGGCGGAGGAGGCAGCGGAAGAGGTTGAGTATTGCAACGGCTCAGTGGATACGCCGATGGGGAAACTGCGTGCTCAAAACGGCCATCCTGAGCCGTATCACGTGAAATGGTGGGCCGTGGGCAACGAGATGTATGGCAAGTGGCAGTTGGGTTATATGCCGTTGCAGGAATATGTGAAGAAGCACAATCAGGTGGCGGAGGCAATTTGGAAGGTTGACCCGAATGCGAAATTAGTTGGTGTGGGCAACGTCGGCGACTGGTCCAGGGCGATGCTGAAGATGTGCCCGGATTATATGAACCTCATAAGCGAGCATTTTTACTGCAAAGATAATAGTGACGTTGTAAGGCACTCTAAACTGCTGGCCAAAGAGATAAAACGCATAACGGATGCCCACAGGCAATACCGCAGGGATATAAATGAGCTGGCAGGCAAGGACATTCGAATCGCGATGGATGAGTGGAACTACTGGTATGGCAATTACATCTACGGCGAGCTGGGCGTTCAGTATCATCTCAAGGACGCGCTCGGCGTCGCGGCGGGTCTGCACGAGTATTTCAGGAACAGTGACCTGTATTTTATGGCGAATTACGCCCAGACGGTCAACGTGATAGGGGCAATCAAAACATCGAGAACGGCGGCAGTTCTCGATACGACGGGGGTTACATTGAAACTTTACCGGCAGCACTTCGGCACGATTCCGGTTGAAGTCGCCGGCAACGTCGATTCGATGGATGTCGCGGCGGCCTGGACGAGCGACCGCAAGGCACTGACTATCGGAGTCGTTAACCCGACCGCAAAGGAGCACGAGCTGGTGATAGACCTGAAGGGCGTTAAGATTACGGGCATCGGCCGGCAGTGGATTATAACGGGAACGGACCCCCTTGCGTGTAATGAGCCGGGCAAAGAACCACAGGTCGTAATTGAGGAAAAGACGATTGAAGGATTATCCGACAAATTGACCGTGCCGGGGTTAAGCGTCAGTATTTTTGAACTGGCGGCGAAGTAAGGAGGTATTTTGATGGAATGTCAGAAAAAGGAGAATTTGAAGAATTGCGGGTGCACGTATGCGGGCTGTGACAAGAAGGGGATGTGCTGCGAGTGCATCAGTTATCATTTGTCGAGTAAGGAATTGCCCGGCTGCTGTTTCCCGCCGCAGGCCGAAAAGACATACGACCGCAGCTTCAAGGCGTTCGCCAGGGCGTGGAAATTGTAGCTGTCGCTATTGTTCAAAAGTCGAGCAATTCGTCGGGCCAGGACTGGCTTAAGACCTTTTTGAGTTTGCCGTCTGTGCCGATGATTACGATTTCCTTTCGGCGGTAAGGGGTATTCGGGTCATCGGTCAGGAAATGAGATTTTTCGGAGACGAGGCAGGAAAAGGTGTCGGGGCCTTTCCATTGCGCGGGGAGTTTCGGGGGCGAGTCATCCTTTCCGAGGGACTCGTTTGTGTCAACGATGACTTTCGATTTATCGAGGTCGGGACCGAGGGCATAAAGAAAAAGAGTGTTTTTCTTTCCCGGCACGAGTATTTTCGCAGAGTCGCCAGAAAGCGCGAATAGGTGCAAATTTCCCTGCGAGAAGTCGAGGAGGCCCTGAGGCATAATTTCGCTGACGGCGTGGGTGAGAAAATCGTAGCAGAAGATGGTTGTTTTTTCTTCGCCGGCTATGTCGTAGGGCAGAGACATTTTTGCGGAGGCGAAGAAGATGCGGTCTTCCGCGGCATAAGAGACGCACATCCAGGGGTGATACAAGATGCCGGCGATTTCGGCGGCGGCGCCTGTGCAGACGTACATTTTTGCGGAATCGTTGCCGTCGAGGTTTTCGGGTGAAGCAAGGAGCCGGCCATTGGGGTCGATGATGGTCCGCTCGACGAGTGAGCCGGGAGCGGGTTTCTGGGTATCGAAGGATTCATTTTCAGGCTTGATATACGCAATTACCCGGGAATCGGACTTGAAGTCATAGCCAAAAGCCACAGCCGGGGCGAGGAATGCCGGGGGGAGGTTTTCTGTCAACGAAACAATATACAGGTCGTAGCCGACATCCCACGCGGTGCCGTAGATACGTTCGGCGCCAAAGGCGATAAGCCGGGAATCGGGCGAAAAGCGGATTCGCCAGAGCGTCTGTTCATTTGTTGCGAGGACTTTGCGGTTGTTGGGGTCGGTGGTCGGGGCACAAACGAGCCGGCAGTAAGTCAGGTCTTTGGCTTTGGTTTTATTGATGAGTAGTTCGGAGCCGATTTTTTCGGCTACCCGTTTGTCCGCGTTTTCGACGAGGTATCTCTGGACCCAGGCGACGTGCTGGTCATTGAAGGAATCCTTTTGGCCTTTGTCCGTTTCGACGGGTTTTCCGATGAAGGGGAAGTTGCCGTCTATGATACCTTCGGCGAGGATTTTTTGTTTGAGGATTTCAGCGTGGGTTTCGATGAGTTTGGCTTGGTTCGGCGGGAGGATTTTCAAGGCGTTGTTGAAGTTGTCAACTTTGACGATTTGGCCAAAAGCGATGAGAGAGCCATCTGGCGAGATGGCGGGCCAAGTTGTGGTGGTTTCTTTGGGGGCGACCCGGGTAAGGGAGCCGGTATTACCATCGACGATAAACAGGGCTCCGTCTTTACTGTAAATACCTTTGGAGCCGTCTTTTGACCATTGGAGAGAATCCTTTGGGAAACAGCCGGCAATGAAGGATACAGTGATATAGGAGGTGATAAGGCACCAGGTTATCTTTCGATTAGTCATAGTGTTTCTCCTTGAGGTATTGTTTATAGCCGTTGGGCTGGGTATTGGTAATCAGCCGCACTATGATTTCAAATCGTTCTTTTCTGGCCGGGATATAGTGGTCCTGCATCCGGTCCCAGCGTCTAATCCAGGTCCGCCAGTCGATATTCGTGGGGATTTGTTTTTTCATCAATTCGTGAACGTGAATTTCTTGCCGGTGAGGCGTTCGTAACATTCGATATATTTTTCACTCGTTTTTTTGACGACGTCATCGGGCAGCTTGACGCCGGGGCCTGATTTGTCGAAGTTGATGCTTTCGAGGTAGTTGCGGACGAACTGTTTGTCGAAACTTTCCTGGTC
>CAYUIL010000016.1:0-21871 GCA_964444715.1 uncultured Pirellulales bacterium
CGATGTTCAGGGAGGCGTATCGCAACCTTTCGGCGGGCGCCGATGCGATGGCGCTGAATCGCGGGATGCAGGAGGCGGCAAAGTAGGTGGTGAAGAAGCTGAAAACGCTGGCCAAGCCGGTGGAGGTCAGCAAGAGGACGGACATTGTAAACGTGGCGTCAATATCGGCGAACAACGACACTGAGATAGGCAATAAGATGGCGGATGCGTTTCAGCGGGTGGGCAAGGACGGAGTGATTACGGTCGAGGAGGGCAAGGGATTTGCGACGACGGTGGAGTTCGTGGAGGGTATGCAGTTTGACAGAGGGTTCCTGTCGCCGCATTTTGTGACGAACCTTGATAGTATGACGTGCGAACTGGAGAAGCCACTGATACTGGTTTACGAGGACAAGATAAGCAGCGTGGCGAAGTTAGTGCCGTTATTAGAGGAAGCGGCCAAGGCGAAGAGGGCGTTATTGATTATCGCGGAGGACGTGGAGAGCGAGGCATTGGCGACATTGGTTGTCAACAAATTGAAGGGGATTATACAGTGCGCGGCGGTGAAGGCGCCGGGTTACGGCGACAGGCGCAAGGCAATGCTGGAGGATATCGCGGTATTGACCGGCGCTGAGCCGATATTCAAGGATTTGGGTATTGAGCTTGAGAACATCGGTGTCAAACAATTAGGCCGGGCGAAGAAGATTACGATAGACGGGGACAATACGATTATCGTCGAAGGCGCCGGCGATGAGGGGACGATTAAGGGCAGGATTAAGCAGATACAGAATGAGATAGAAAAGACCACCAGCGACTACGACAAAGAGAAGCTGCAGGAGCGGTTAGCGAAACTGACGGGCGGGGTGGCGCAGATAAACGTCGGCGGAGTGAGCGAGGCGGAAATGAAGGAGCGAAAGGCGAGGATAGAGGATGCGCTTCACGCGACGCGGGCGGCGATAGAGGAAGGTATAGTGCCGGGCGGCGGAGTGGCGCTGATTCGGTGCATCGACGCGGTGAAAAATCTGAAACTGACCGGTGACGAAAAAACCGGCGCGGACATCGTTGCCAAATCGCTGACTATGCCGTGTTACTGGATAGCGGCCAACGCCGGCGCAACGGCCAATCTGGTCGTGAGCAAGGTTGCGGAAGGCAAAGGGGCGTTCGGATACAACGCCGATACCGATACGTATGAGGATTTGATAGCGGCTGGAGTGATTGACCCGCTGAAGGTAACGAGAATTGCCCTGCAGAACGCCGTGAGCATCGCAGGGTTGTTGCTGACCACGGATTGCGTAGTGACGGAAAAGCCGAAGGAAGAAAAGGAGGGTATGGGGCATCAACATCCCGGAATGGGCGGAATGGGCGGAATGGGAGGAATGGGAGGAATGGGCGGAATGGACGATTACGGAATGTAGCAAAAGACAGAAGATAGAAGATATAAGGAGATTAGTATGAAACTTGTGCCATTGGATGACAGGGTTGTGATAAAGCAGTCGGAGGCGGAAGAGAAAAGCGCGGGCGGAATTATACTGCCGGATGCGGCGAAGGAGAAGCCACGGAGGGGAAAGGTTGTGGCGGTCGGGCCGGGCAAGATGATGGACGACGGCAAGCGCGGCCAGATGTGCGTCAAAAAAGGCGATGAGGTCATATACGCGAAATACCTGGGCAATGACGTTGAGATTGACGGTGATAAATACGTGATACTGCACGAGAACGACATACTCGGAGTGATTGAGAAGTAGAGACCGGATTAAAACGCAATTTTCGATTGAGAGGTAGATGATATGGCGAAGCAGATGATGTTTGACGATGCGGCGAGGGCGCAGCTCAAGGAAGGGTTGTCGGAGCTGGCGAGTGCGGTGAAGGTAACGCTGGGGCCGACGGGCAAGAACGTGATATTGCATAAGAGCTGGGGTTCGCCGAAGGTTACGAAGGACGGGGTAACGGTGAGCAAGGAGATAGAGCTGCCGCAGCCGTTCAGGAATATGGGCGCAAAGATGGTGAACCAGGCGGCTAACAAGACGGCTGACGAGGTGGGCGACGGGACAACGACGGCGACGATATTAGCCGAGGCGATATACACCGAGGGGCTGAAGCACGTTACCGCGGGCGTCAACCCGATGGCGATACAGCGAGGGATAACCAGGGCGGTTGAGGTGGTCGGCAAGTTCATCAAGTCGATTTCTATGCCGGTGAAAGGACGAGAGGACATCGCAAAGGTGGCGACCATCAGCGCAAATAACGACCGGACCGTTGGCCAGCTTCTGGCGGACGCGATGGAAAAGGTGGGCAAGGAAGGCGTCATCGAGATAGAGGAAGGCAAGGGGATGGAAAACGAGGTCAGCGTCGTGGAGGGTATGCAATTCGACAGGGGATATATATCGCCTTACTTTATGACCAACCCGGAGACATTAGAGTCGGTTCTTGAGGACGCATATATATTGCTGCACGAGAAGAAATTGTCGAACGTTCGGGAATTGATACCGCTTTTGGAGAAGGTTGCCAGCGTGGGCAGAGCGATACTGATTGTGTCGGAGGACATTGAGGGCGAGGCACTGGCGGCACTGGTGATAAACCGTTTGCAGGGCGTTTTGAAGGTCTGCGCGGTCAAGGCGCCGGGTTTTGGCGACAGGCGCAAGGCGATGCTGCAGGATATGGGCGTTTTGACGGGCGGAGAGGTAATCAGCGAGGACCTCGGGATAAAATTGGAGAAAATTGAGCTGTCGCAGTTGGGACAGGCGAAAAAGATAGTGGTCGATAAGGAGACGACGACGATAATCGAAGGCGGTGGCAGGAAGAAGGACATTCAGGCGAGATGCGACCAGATACGCAGCCAGATAGAAAAAACCACCAGCAACTACGACAAAGAGAAATTGCAGGAGCGATTAGCGAAGCTGACGGGCGGTGTGGCGGTGATAAAGGCGGGAGCGGCGACAGAGACGGAGATGAAAGAGAGGAAGGATTTGCTGGACGATGCGCTGCACGCGACGCGGGCCGCGACACAGGAAGGGGTTGTGGTCGGCGGCGGAATAGCGTTCTTGCGGGCGATAGCCGAAGTCGAGAAGGCAAAGGACAAAGCGAAGGGCGAGGAGCAAATCGGCTTTGAGATAGTCGCCCAGGCGTTGCGCAAGCCGACGATGCAGATAGCGGATAACTCGGGCGAACACGGTGACGTGATAGCGGCGCGCCTGTTGGAGCGATTGGACAGCGAGAAGAACCTCGGATACGATGCGAATACGGGTGAGCTTGTGGATATGCTCAAGGCGGGGATTATCGACCCGGCGAAGGTTGTGCGGACCGCGCTTGAGACGGCCGCGTCGGTGGCGGGGCTGATGCTGACAACGAGTGTGCTCGTAACGGATTTGAAGGACAAAGACAAGGACGAAGAGCCGATAGCGGGGTCGGTCAGATAGCGTGTTGCGTAATGCGCATCGCGTAGTCCCTGACGCAATACGCACGACGCAAGACGAAAGACGAGACGATGGCCAAACGCGATTATTACGAGATTCTTGGGGTCGGCAAGAACGCCTCGCCTGATGAGATAAAACGGGCGTATCGTCGAATGGCGATAAAGCATCACCCGGACAAGAACCCCGACAACAAAAAGGAGGCGGAGCAAAAGTTCAAGGAGTGCGCGGAGGCATACGAGGTCCTGAGCGACCCCGAGAAGCGAAAGCGATACGACCAGTTCGGTCACGACGGGCTGCGCGGCGTCGGCGTGCGCGACTACTCGCACATGCGCTGGCAGGATATCAGCAGCGTCTTCGAGGATATATTCGGATTCGGCGACCTCGGGGACCTTTTCGGAGTGGGCCCGGGCAGGCGAAGAGGCGCCAGACGAGGGCCGGCGCGGGGCTACGATTTGGAGACAATGGTGGAGCTGTCGCTGCAGGAGGTGGCCAAGGGCACCGAGAAAACAATTGAATTTACGCGGCAGGACTTGTGCGGCGAATGCAGCGGGACGGGCAGCGCCAAGGGTGCAAGACCTGGCGTGTGCCCGAGCTGCGGCGGGAGGGGACAGGTGGCCAGAGGCGGCGGGTTTTTCCAGATGGTGTCAATGTGTCCGCAATGCCGGGGGACAGGGGAGGTGATAACAAACCCGTGCCGCCGGTGCGGGGGCAGTGGACGTGAGCCGAAGCAGCGAGTCGTGAATATCAAGATACCGGCGGGGGTCCACGAGGGGCAGGGGGTCCGCGTGGCGGAGGAAGGCGAGCCGGGACGCGACGGTGGGCCGAGAGGCGATTTGTATTGTTACGTCAGGATAAAGCCGCACGAGTTTCTTGAGCGGGATGGCTCCGACCTGATTGCGGCTGTGCCGATAAGCTTTACGCAGGCGGCGCTGGGAGCGTCGATTGAGGTGCCAAGTTTGGACGGTATGAAGGGGCTGAAGGTGCCGGCGGGAACGCAGCACGGAAGCGTATTTAGGATAAGAGGACAGGGACTGCCTGATATACGCAGCAGGCGGACGGGCGACGAGCTTGTGCAGATAATGGTTGAGGTGCCGACGAAACTGAACTCAAAACAGGAAGAGTTGCTCAGGGAATTTGCCAAGACCGAGAACAAGAGCGTGTTTCCGAAATCAGCCGGTTTTGTTGACCGGCTCAAGAAGTATTTTGGTGGCAGGTAAATGATACCGAGGAAGAAAGAAAGACCGAAGCAGGAAAAGCAGCCCCGGCAGGAAACACAAGAACTGCAAAACCAGCTTGAGGAATTGCGCAGCCGGGCGGAAGGGCTTCAAAAGGAGAAGGATGATATTTTTGCCAAGCTCCAGCGAGTTGCGGCGGATTACGATAATTATCAAAAACGCTCGGCGAGGCAGATAGCGGAGACTATCGCATACGAGAAAGAGAAGATTATAAAATCATTATTGCCCGTGCTGGATGATTTCGAAAGAGCGCTTGCACCTTCAGAGAACGCCGAGTCGGTCGCAGAAGGGGTGAAGATAGTTTACGAGCACCTCAAGGGGATTTTACGGTCGCAGGGAGTGGAGCCGATAGAGTCGCACAGCGAACGATTTGACCCGACACATCATGAGGCGATTACACAGCGAAGCGAGGCAGGAAAAGAAGATGGCGTAGTCCTCGAGGAGCTGCAGAAAGGTTACAAGCTCAACGGCCGGGTGATTCGGGCCAGCAGAGTTATCGTCAACAAGGCCCCCGCAGGAGAACAGCCGGAACAGGAACCGGAAACGAAAGACACACAGTAAGAGGGAATCAGGAAATCAGGGTACCAGTAGGGGCAGACCTGTGTGTCTGCCAGGAACATAGAACGAATAATACGGTAGGGGCAGACCTGCGTGTCTGCCCTGGACAAAGAAGTTATATGCCTACCTACGAATACAACTGTAATAATTGCGGGCATCGATTTGAACAGCTTCAGGGCATAAAGGCCGGTGCGCTACGCAAGTGTCCTAAGTGCGGCAAGAGCGCATTGAAACGGCTCATCGGGACGGGCTCTGGGCTGATATTCAAGGGCAGCGGTTTCTACGCCACCGATTACAGGAGCGAAAGCTACAAAAAGGCGGCAAAATCGGAAACGCCCGTTAAGAGCGCTGAGAAAAAAGAAACGGCGACGACAACGGCGAAAACAGACACCAAAAGCACAAGTGAAACAAAAAAGACGGCTGACAAGGGAAAATCAGGAAACTAACTGCCGGTAAACGGCTTCGATTGTATCGACCATAGTATCAGGGGCGAACTTGGTCTTCACGCTTTCGCGGCCTTGCGCCCCGAGTTTTTCGCGGAGGTCTTTATCCTGTATCAATTCCGCGCAGGCGGCAGTCAGCCGGTCGATATTCTTCGGCTCAATCAGTCGGCCTGTGTTTTCGTTGACCACCTCCCGCGCGCCGTCGACATCGAAGCTGATTGCGGGTCTGCCGCACAACATTGCCTGTGGCAGCGTGCGGGCAAGCCCTTCACGCAGCGAGCAGTGAACGAGGATATCGGATGACTGGATGACGAGAGGCATCTGGTCGGGCGCAAGCAAACCCGTAAATCGGAATCGGTGGCCAAGCCCCAAATCGTGAATCCGTTTTTTGTATTTGTCGGCCAGTATCCCGTCGCCGACAAATAGCCAGATTACGTTTGGAAATTTATCGGCCAGCGCCCTTGCGGATTCGATTATGTATTCGTGGCCTTTGAGGCCAAACAAACGCGCAATGGTAACAAGAACAATTGCCTCAGGCAGGATGGCATATTTCCGGCGAAACTGGTTTATCTCCTCGGCGGGGACGCGTTCTAAGAAATTATCTTCTTCGATAGCCGAGTAGGCGGTCGTGAATTTGTCGGGCGAGCCGATGCCCGCGGCTAAGGCCTGATTGGTCATCGCGTCGGCGACGCAGATAAACGCGTCGGTGCGGCTGCTCGCGGCCTTCTCGACGGCGATATAGAACCTATTGAGGAGTGCGTTTTGATATGGGTGAAAGGCGAGGCCGTGGATTGTATGGACGACCTTCGGCTGATTTTCTCCCCGTTTGCCTTTGAGCGAATATGCGGCGTATCGGCCTAAGATGCCGGCCTTGGCGGAGTGGGTATGAACGATGTCGGGCTTGAGATGGGTAAGCAGGTCTTTAATCGCGACGTATGCGGGGATGTCGTAATGCGGGTTTATCTGCCGGCGGAGGTCATTGAGGATTATGAAATTGAAACCCTGGTCTTCGGCCTGCTCGTAGAGGTCGCCTTCGGGACCAAGCGCCGGCCCTGTGATAAGTGTAACGTCGTGGCCTCGCTGCGCTAGCAGCTTGCAGGTAATAACCGTATTCTCCTGCGCACCACCGACAATCAACCGTGTTATGATATGAGCAATCTTCAATACTTAATCCACATTAAACAGAGGCCTTCGGGGGGTGCGATGGGGCCTGCGGCCCTGCGGTCTTTCGCGTCGATGATTTCAACCATTTTTTCCGGCTTCATCCTGCCCACGCCCACCTCGACAAGCGTTCCGACGATATTTCTGACCATATTATAAAGGAAACGGTCGCCTTCGACATCGATGAATATCCAATCGTCATTTGTATTTCGTATTTCGTATTTCGTATTCTTGTCGAACGACGCATCACACTCGCCTGTCCTGAGCGAAGTCGAAGGGACGCACGACGAATATACTTCGCAGCGGAGGATTGTGCGGACGCTGTCGGTGCGGTGGTCATCGGCGGCGGCGAAGGACTTGAAGTCCTTTTGGCCGAGGAGGAGTTTGGCGGCCTGATTCATAAGGGGAATGTCGAGCTTTTCAGGGAGGTGCCAGCACTGATGGACGAGGACGGGCCTGGCCCGGCCGGTGAAAATGGTGTAGCGGTAGAGTTTGCTTATTGCGTCGCCGATGACGTTGAAGCCCATAGGGACATCGACGGCCTCAGTAACGGCGATGTCGGCAGGCAGCCGGTCGGTGATGGCCTTGGCGAAATTCTTGGTTGGGATTGGCGAATCGATTTGGATGAGTGCCACCTGGCCCAGCGCGCTGACGCCGGCGTCGGTCCTGGAGGCGCCGGTAACATTGGTTCGCCACCCGAGAAGCTCGCTGACGGCATTGACAAGCTCGGCCTGAATGGTTCGCTTGTCGGGCTGGATTTGCCAGCCGTGATACCTGGTGCCGTCGTAGGTAATGGTCAGCTTTACGTTGCGAAGCGCCATTTTTTCACCACAAAGTCACGAAGACACAAAGTTTACTTTTTTATTTTTCTTCTTAACTTTTTATTTTTAGTGTCTTAGTGTCTTCGTGGTTTCACAGAAGTTTTTCGGCAATCTGAATTGCGTTCAGCGCCGCACCTTTTCGCAGTTGGTCGCCTGCGACCCAGATATTGATGCCGCGGTTTTCAGGAATGGAGAAGTCCTGGCGGATTCTGCCGACGAAAACGTCGTCCTTGCCGGTGGCGTCGATGGGCATCGGGAATCGGTTGTGCTCGCGGTCGTCGAGAAGCGAAACGCCCGGCGCGACCTCAAGCAGCTCACGAACCTCCTCCGGCGTAATCGGGTCGGTGAATTCGAGATTTATGCTTTCGCTGTGCGCCCGCAGGACCGCGACCCTGATGCAGGTTGCGGTGACGGCGATGTCGGGGCAGTCGAAGATTTTTCTGGTCTCGTTGACCATCTTGACTTCTTCGAGGTTGTAGCCGGCGGCGTCGAGAGCGGAGTTGTGGCTGAACACGTTGAAGGCGAGCTGGTATGGCAGGACCTTGATGGTCGGTTTTTTGCCCGCCAGGATTTCCCGCGACTGCTGCTCAAGCTCTAACATCGCCGACATTCCGGCGCCGCTGGCCGCCTGGTAGGTGCTGACGACCATACGCTTGACGGCGTTTGCCTTGTGCAGAGGCCACACGGGCACGATGCCTACGATGGTTGAGCAGTTTGGATTTGCGATTATCCCCTTGTGCTCCCTGATTTTCTGCGGGTTGATTTCGGGAATGACCAACGGCACATCGGGGGCCATCCTGAAGGCCGACGAGTTATCGACGACCACCGCGCCGGCTTTTACGGCGGCGGGCGCGAAGATTTTGCTGCGTTCGGCGCCGGCGCTGAACAGCGCGATATCGACGCGGTCGAAACTTTTTTCGGTCAGTTGCTCAACAACGTATTCCTTGCCTTTGAACTCAATCGTCTTGCCTGCAGACCGGCTGCTCGCCAGAACCTTGAGTGAATCAAAAGGAAACTCTCTTTCTTCTAAGATTTTGAGAAATTCCTGCCCCACGGCACCGGTAACGCCTGCGATTGCGACATTACAACCCATACATAATGCTCCTTAAAGAATCACAAACAGGGGCAGCCATAAGGGCTGCCCCGCAATGTTCAAACTCCGGACGGATTACACATTTTAATAATGTTATTAGCCAGATGTAAAGGATTTTGTCTGCGGACTTGGGAAGCCGTCTGGGGGCAATTCCCAATTTTTGATAAAAAAAACCGCTTGCAGACCCTGCAAACCGCCCATATAATGTTGCCGCACCGAATGACGATATACTTTTATCGAGCGACGAGGCACGAGCCACGAGCGGCGAGTTCAACGCGGGTGTAGCTCAGGGGTAGAGCGTCACGTTGCCAACGTGAATGTCGTGAGTTCGAATCTCATCACCCGCTTTATCAAAATAGCGTCGGCGAGTTACCGGCTAAATGAGTAGTTTGGCGTTGGTCGCCGGTGCGTTTAAGTTCCGGTAATCGGAATGGCATAAGAAAAAATATGGCTGAGGGATTGAGTCTCCTGAAGCCATATTCGTTTATTGCCGCAATATAAACAATAATCTAACCGGAGAAGAGTATGGCTGAGCAGCAAGAGCAAACAGCCGCAAAAAACACCGTAACAATCGAACAGGCGGGCCCCTGCAGGAAAAAGGTCATCGTCGAAATCCCGCGGGAGACGATAACAAAGGCCGCCGACGACCAATACGAAACGTTCCGCAGAGAAGCGCTCGTGCCGGGCTTCAGAAAAGGCCACGCCCCGAGGCGGCTGTTGGAGAAGCGATTCGGCAAAGACGTCAATGAGCAGATAAAACTCAAGATGCTGGCCGACGCAAGCGAGACCGCAATAAAGGATAATAAGTTGGACATTTTGCGCGAGCCGGAAATCGACCACGAGAAAATAGAACTGCCCGCCGATGGTCCCCTGAAGTTTGACTTTGAGGTCGAGGTTAGGCCGGAGTTTGAATTGCCTCCGCTCGATGGTATCACAGTCAACAAGGTAAAGGCAGAAGTTACCGATGGCCACGTTGACAGGGAAGTAGAGATGCTTTGCAAATGGTCGGGAACCTGGACGCCGAAGGAAACGGGCTCGGTCGAGCCCGAAGACCAGGTCGTCGCGGATTGTTTGCTGAATATCGAAGGGCAGGAGCAGAAATTAGACAACATTGAGATACAAGTCAAGCCGAACGGCCTTGTCGGCGAAATACCCGTCGAAAAGCTCGATGACCTTCTGATAGACGCAAAGTCGGGAGACGTCAAAACCACCGAAGTAACCGTCCCCAAGACATACTTCAAAGAAGAACTTCGCGGTAAGTCGGTCGATATCCGCATTACTGTCAAAGACATCAAGTGGCTCAAACCCGCCGAGCTAAACCAGGACCTGATAACCAGATGCGGCGTCGCCGGCGAGAACGAGCTGCGGGAGGCAATCCGAAAGCGTCTGCAAAGCCGCCTCGAAAGCCAGGTCAAAACCGATATGGCCGACCAAATCTACAAATACCTCCTCGACAAAACAACCTTCGATTTGCCGGTCGAGGTCGCCGCGGACCAGGCCGTTGCCCTGTTACGCCGACAATATATGAACCTTATGATGCAGGGCTTTGCCAGAGAGCAAATCGACCAGCATATCGAGCAGCTCAAGGCCGGCTCCGAACAACAGGCCCAGCAACAGCTAAAAATATACTTTATAATGGATAAGATCGCCGGCAAATTAGGTATCCAGACAACCGAGGAGGAAATCAACGGCCGCATCGCGCAATTGGCTGTCCAGAGAAAAATACGCCCCGAACGACTAAGAGAGGAGATGCAGCGTGATGGCTCCCTCGAGCAATTCAAATTGCAGGTCCGCGAACAGAAATGTGTCGCCAAACTGCTCGAATCGGCAAAAATTACCGAGGTCGAGCCGAAGCCGGAAGCTCCAAAGCCCCATCCTGTAAGGCACAAGAAACCAGCCGAGAAACCGGCTAAAAAGGCCGCCACCCCTGCAAAACACGCCCCTGCTAAGGAAAAACCGGCTAAAAAGACCAAACCAATCGCCCGAAAAAAGAAAACCTGAGCATAAGAATATCCGATAAATTCCTTTGTGTATCAGTATAATCGGCGGGGTTTACCCCGCCCTACCGACTTATGACTTATTAAAGGGAAAGCTTGATGTTCACCAACGACCTTGACAGACGCATTAAAATCGCCAATACCCACGACCAGTACGGGCCGCCCGGCAGCCACTACCAGCAATATCGCCAGATGAGCTTGGACGATATGCTGCTCGAAAACCGCATCGTCTTTCTCATCGGCGAGATTAGCTACGCCCGGGCCGCCGAGGTCATTATGAAAATCCTCTACCTCGAAAACCAAAAACGCAGCGCCGAAATCAGCTTATACGTCAACTCCCCCGGCGGCAGCGTTGACGACACAATGGCCGTGTATGACACAATGCAGTTTGTTACTTCCCCTATCGCCACATTCTGCATAGGCAGGGCACAGTCGGGGGCCGCTATAATACTCGCAGCGGGAACAAAAGGCAAGCGCTTCGCTTTGCCCCACGCAAAAGTGATGCTGCACCAGCCATGGGGCGGGGTCTACGGGCAGGCGGCAGACATAAAAATCCAGGCGGAGGAAATCCTCAAGGCAAAGGAAATGATAAGCCAGCTCTTGGCCAAACACTCGGGTCAACCCGTTGAGAAAATAATCGCGGAAACCGAAAGAGACAGATATATGACTGCGGAAGAAGCCAAGCAATACGGCCTCATCGATGAGGTGTTGAAGCTTGAGGACCGGCCTTCGGCCACTGAAGCCGAGCCGGACAAACCGAAATCAGCCGAGAAAAAACCATAACCACTGAGAGAGCGAAACTATGACAGTTGACCAGAACTTAGTGCCCATAGTAATCGAAAAGACCGGCCGGGGCGAACGCGCCTACGACATATACTCCCGGCTGCTCAAGGACAGAATCGTCTTCATCGGCGGGCCGATAGAGGACTCCTCGGCCAACCTCATCATCGCTCAGATGCTTTTCCTGAGCAACGAGGACACCAAGACCGACATCCATCTTTACATCAACTCGCCGGGCGGCTCCATCACCGCCGGCCTCGCGATATACGACACGATACAGTTTCTGCGGTGCGAGGTCGCAACGTATTGTATAGGGCAGGCGGCGAGTATGGGGGCGGTCTTATTGGCCGGCGGCAAACCAGGCAAACGCTTCCTGCTGGCAAACAACAGGATACTCCTTCACCAGCCGCTTATCACCGGCGAGCTGATTGGGCCGGCCACCGACCTCGACATCGAGGCAAAAGAAATTCTCCGCCTCCGCGAACGCCTCTATCAAATACTCGCCCGGCACACCGGACAAACGCCGGAGAAAATCGAAAAGGACTGCGACAGGAACCTCTGGCTCGACGCCGAGGAGGCGATAAAGTACGGCTTGGCCGACCGGATATTACAAAAGGCGCCTGAAATAGTCAAAAACGCCGGCAGCAAATCGTGAGTTAAGAATGATGTTCTTAGTTCGTAGTTCATTGTTCGTTGTTTGTTGTTCATTGTTCGTGCTGATTTTCGCCTTCGGCTGCGAGAGCCCCGGCACGCGGGAGAAATCCTCACCTTTGCAGCAGCTCACCGAGCAAAAAGCAGACCTGCAAAAACAGCTCGAACAAGCTCGGACGGAAAATGACCGGCTTAAAAAACAGGTCTCAACGCTCTCCGGCCTGCCGGTCGATAAAAGGGCCGATGCGGTCTATCATTTGCAGGCGGTCAAAATCGGCAGGTTCACAAACCTCTTCGATAAAGACAAAAACGGGACGAAGGAAACGCTGATTGTGTATGTCCAGCCGATTGATGAAACCGGCGATTCAATCAAGGCGGCCGGCGCCGTCGATGTCCAGTTGTGGGACCTGAATAAAAAGGAAAGCGAAGCGCTCCTCGCTCAGTGGCGCGCCGAGCCGAACGAGATAAAAGAACTCTGGTTCGATTCAATCGTTGCGAGCAGCTACCGCCTTACCTTCGACGTATCGGCAGTAGTGGAGAAAGCCGAAAATGAGCTGACCGTCAAGATTGCCTTCACCGATTATCTCTCCGGCAGGACGTTTACCGACCAAAAGGCCGTCAGGCCGTAAGCCCCTCACAGTATTCAGCGGATAGTTAATCTCTCGCAGGAAAATTGAGACGGGCAAACTCCCCGTGATACTTCTTCGCCGCCTCATCGTATGCCCGCGCTGCTTCTGCCTCCGTCATAAAACGTCCTAAGCTTATCCGTTTGCTGTTGACGTTGATATAACCGTCCCAGTGTTTCCGTCCTCGCCTGTTTTTATGAAAACTCACCCCCTTGAATCTCGACGAGCATCCTTTTCGTTTCGCGCAGTTGACTGTATTTTCCCCCCGCGTCGCGATGCGAAGGTTTGTCCTGCGGTTGTCTAATCCGTTATGATTGGAGTGGTCAACAATTTTGCCTCTCGCCGGCGGCAAAATTACATTATGCATCCACACTAAGTGCCTCTTGCTCCTCTCCCCCACCCTTGCGCACCGCACCGCGTACCACGTATTCGTCCCGTATCTTGCGCTCCAGTTAAATCCTTTCAGCCGTTCGTAATCCTCCGTGTCAACAATTGCGAACTTGTTTCTCGTCAGCGGTATCAGCCGGATATCGCTCCCGAACCGAATTCGACAGTAAACAAAATACACCGCTCCTAAAATCCTGCTCATCCGCCCCTGCTTATTTGTCCTTTTCCCTGCCATATTATTTTCTCCCTTGCCTGCCACGGCGTAGCCCTTTGGGCGAAGCCGGGTTCTTTTTCCCGCTATATCCTTCTCTCCTCTGTCCTCTGCCTGCCACGGCGAAGCTGAAAGCGAAGCCGGGTTCTTTTTCCCGCCATATCCTTCTCTCCTCTGTCCTCTGCCTGCCACGGCGAAGCTGAAAGCGAAGCCGGGTTCTTTTTCCCGCCATATTTCTCTCCCTTGTCTGCCACGGCGTAGCCCTTTGGGCGAAGCCGGGTCCTCGACTCAAGCTTCCTTGCCCCTGCATGCCTTAGGCAGGGGGTAGGAACCGCAGTCGGGGATCCACGAAGTCCCAAATTCCCAAATCCAAATTTTCAAACAAATACCGAATCGAAACTTGTCCGCCTGTGGCGGAAATAGAAAATTGAAAATCTTCCTGGGACTTCTGTCCCTCCTGCTTGCCCCTTCTGGGGCTGCTACCTTGCGGCCTCGGCGGTGCTGCCGAAACCAGCAAGTTTGAATTATATCAAACAAAATATGAATGTCAAGAAAAATACAACAATTCTAAGGAAATTTGTTTGTTGCGCTTAACTCCTTATATTTGCAGGACTTATCCCCTACGCACCAAAAGATGCTTCTAACCAAATCTCCCAAAAATCAATGACCCGGCAATAAAGTTGCCGGGCTAAACATTCAACAAAAAGACCGAATTACATATAATCTCTTTGTGGCAAAAACACTCGGATATATGGTGACCTGGACCACTTATGGTTCCTGGCTGCAAGGGGACAAACGCAAATTCGTCAAAAATGGGAGGGTACTTCCGCCGGATTCTGACCTCGCGGAATCAAATCTGCGCAACCTGAAAAAACCGCCCGTGTCCTTAACGTCCATTCAAAAACAAATTGTTCATCACGCGATTATCGCAAAGTCGCTTCAATTGCGCCAGAAAATACTGGCTCTTTCTGTCGGTAATTACCATGTCCATTTTGTTGTCGCTTATGATGGCACGCCGATAGAAAATAGCGTCCGGCATTACAAGAACGCCGCGCTGGTCGCGTTACGAAATAATGGTTTCATCGGCCGGGTTTGGTCAACAGGCTTTAACAAGGGATTTTGTTTCGACGAAAGGTCTTTGCGGAATCGAATCGATTACGTCAACCGCCACCCCGAATAATCCCCCTTTATGTTTGGTTTTCTGTTTAGCCCCCGAATTTATTCGGGGGTTCTTTATTTTATGTTTAGCCCCGGATTTTAATCCGGGGTCTTTGTCTTGCCGGGTCGTATTTTCCCGCATTTTAATCCGGGGTTGTTGTGTTTAGCCCGGCAACTTTATTGCCGGGTCATACTTTCCCGCATTTTAATCCGGGGTTCTTATGTTTGCCATTTATGCCGGGGTACTTGTTTTATGTTCGGGGGGTTACCCGCGCAGTGTCCGCTTTATGTTTAGCCCCGGCATTTATGCCGGGGTTGTTCTCGCCATAAGTGTGATTTGCCCAGGGTTACGAACTGACTATCTTACTATTTGCAGATTCGGCAACGCCTTCTGCAACTCGGCGACCTGCTCGTCGGTAATCTTGTGACAATTTATTACGACCAGTAATTCAAGCCTATTGAGGTGTTTTAAACCGATAAGGTTATCTATTAGATTTGCCCAAAGGTGCAGTTTCGACAGATTTGTCAGGTACTTGAGAGGACTGATGTCAGTGATTTGATTTCCCCCAAGACCTAGTTCTGTTAGTCTTGTCAGGTTTTTAAGGGTCGTTATGTCATCAATTTGATTTCTTCCGATGTCCAACCAAGTCATATTTGTCAAATCTTTGAGAGGACCGATGTTGCTGATTTGATTTCCATGGAGATCTAGCCACGTCAGATTCGTCAATCCTTTGACGGGACTAGTGTCTATGATTTGATTATCCAAAAGGTTAAGTTCTGTTAAGTTTGTCAATCCTTTGAGGGGACTAATGTCGGTGATTTTATTTCCACGAAGGTTCAGCGCCTTCAGTTTTATCAGGCCTTTGAGGGGAGTAATATCGGCGATTTGATTTTGCTCAAGTTCAAGCTCTATTAGGTTTGTCAGGACTTTTAGAGGACTAATGTCGGTGATTTGGTTTCCCCCAAGACTCAAATACATCAGGTTTGTTAGGTCTTTAAGAATGCTAATATCCGTTATTTTATTTCCACGGAGGTTCAGCCGAGTAAGATTCGTCAGTTTTTTGAGAGAGCTGATGTCATCTATTTGATTCATCAAACAGCTCAACTTCGTCAGATTTTTCAAGTCTTTGAGGGGACTAATGTCGACGATTTTATTTCCGTCAAGACGTAGTTCCGTCAGGTTTTTCAGGTTTGTGAGAAAACTGATGTCAGTGATTCCTAGTCCGACCAAATTGAGGTGTTCTATCTGGGTCTAATCTTCTGGTTGCAGTTCACCGAGTTTTTTCTTCAGTTGCTTTGCAACGGCTGTGCGGATGACCTCTTCATCCGATTGCTGTGGTTCGACCTTTTGGCTGATTTCAGCGATTTCCGATGAGAACTCGATTTGCATCAATCGGCCAAGGTCCTCATCTTCAAGAAGATGCAGATATGGCATAAACTTTCTCTCTTTGAGCAGTTCATGATATGGCTCAGGAGTAAAGGATGAAAATGTATCATCCAGCCGCCTCGTCGTTTTTTCTTCGGGGCTAACCGGCTCTTTCTTATAATCTTCGGGCACCTTGAAGGAACACGGGAAGTTGGAGTTTTTCGCCATGTTCTCCCGGACAATTCGTGACCACTCTGAGAAAAAAACATTACCTATGATGCTGCCGACAAGACGGGGCAGTTTGTATCTCTCTTCAAGAATCTTTCTTACAAAGAAAACCTGTAAACCTTGCTTGAATGAGATGGTGGTTTGTTGGTGTTCCGCTTTTTTGAGCATTTCGGCACCAGCGCCTGCCATTACGGCGCTATTGATTAGCCGTTTGACCTCTCGCGGATTACGGTCAGCGAACTTCTCGATAAGTCCCTTAAACAGCGTTTTCTCGTTCGCATTAAGATAATTACCTTTGAAGTATTCGATTTTGTCGAGTTGCTCATCGAGGTAATCGGTTATCTGTCTTTCGCTTGGCCCAACCATCACTTCGGTCTGAAACATCTTTGCAAGATAGTTTTCACTTTTTGTGTAATCCTTCAGGCCGAGCTTCTCATAATGGTCTTTGACGAGTTTTTCTATAACATCCTTGTCCAAACCGACGACGAAAATAAGCTTCTTTATGTTCAAATAGAGCTTTAGCGCCTCGAGAACCTGAAGGGCGATTTCAGGCATACAACGGTCAAGGTCGTCAATGAAGATGACCATCCGGTCATTTTTGCCAAGGGTGTTATTTATCCACTTCTCAAGAGAGTTCTCAAATTCGTTTAGATAGGCCTTCTCGGGATGCGCAACCTTATCGTAATCAGCGAGGATGTCTTTAATAGCGGACAGGTCAACTTCGGCCTCGGCCACCCCCTCTTTGCCGGCTTTGAGCGTCATAGAACTGAGGATATGAACAAATCCTTTGCCGAGAAACAGACCAAACTGCTTTAAGGCCTCCTTAACTCGTTGGGGAGTAGCTTCTTTTACATCGATACTCTTTATTATGACCTCAGATATCAGTCCTCGCCATACGTCTTCTTTGTCGTGGTATTTCCAGGGATAGAACCAGACGGGGTGAATTTTGGTCTTGTCTGCACCGCCTGATTGTTCGTCCCATTCCTTGATTAGTGCCTCCAGCCAACGCATAGCGCTGGTCTTGCCGACCCCCCAGTCGCCATAGATTGCGATGGTGGTCGGCATAGCGGTATTTTTATGGCGTATGATGTCAAAGATGGGGCCGAGGCGGTAGCAAAGCTCGAATTTGTCCTGAGCAGCCGATTCCAAGTCGAGTGGATGGTCGCTTATGACCGGCAAAACAGGCGGAATACTTGCCAGTTTTTTCAGCGACAACGGTTTTCCAACTTTTTTTGCCATTGCGAAATGCCCTCCAGTGGGCGTAGGGGTATTTTATCAGCAGAACCGCTTGGCCGTCAAGAACCGATGGATTTAAATTACGAATGTCTTTTTTCGGCCAGCCCCGGCCAGTTTACGGAGCGGCAATGTAGTTGACGCCGTGGACGAAACGTGGGCCTTGCGCACGAATCGTATTTGGAGCAAAGGCCGCGTTGAGTACACACTGCTGGCCGAATTCTCTGTGTGCTCGGTGCTCTCTGTGGCTAATTAGGAATTTGTGGCTGTTGATAAGTCCATAGTCTTTTCGACTAATCGAAAAGACTATGGCCCTGTCGGCACATTTCTTTCTTTGGATCGCGTCACTTTGAGCAAAAGTCCCCTATCGCCGCCGGCTAGGCCGCTGTCGCCCTATATCCCTGCTCTCTGCAGGTTTTCGATGAATTCCAGAATAACGCCTGCTTTCCCTCTGGTCCCGACCTTGTGAAATATATTCATAAGGTGAGCACGCACCGTATTGTACGCAATGCGCAGCTTCTTACTTATCTTCTCATTATCCAGCCCCGCGCAGACAAGCCTGGCAACCTCCACTTCTCGCGGCGTCAAATGCCATATCTTGCTCAGATATTCCCACTGCTTCGGCTTGAAATCCATATCTCACTCCCCGAAATCTAAAAAGGTTCATAGTCTTTTCGATTAGTCAAAAAGACTATGAACATAATACAACACATCATCGTTGGAATCAACATCTTAAAAATTGACGTGAAGTTTACCCGTTGCCTCTGTGCCCTTCCTGCTCCTGCAGGTTGTAAGCAGGGCTGTGGCTTGCTTAATCCGTGAAAATCCGGTTAATCCTGCCGTAAGGCAGTGGTTAAACTTTACTTTGAAATCCCCGGCGGAATTGATATACTGTTAGCCCTACCCGCCATTGCGGGGAATATTGAACAATGAGCAACGAACATTTACCCGCCTGTGGCGGGACGAACTATGAACCAATAACAGTGCGGTAAAGGAGAACAGTATGCCATTAGTAACCAGCAAAAAGATGTTTCAGATGGCCTATAAGAACGGCTACGCCGTCGGGGCGTTCAACGTCAACAATATGGAAATCACGCAGGGCATCATACAGGCGATAGCCGAGGAAAAGGCCCCGCTGATTCTGCAGGTCTCAAGGGGCGCCCGCGAATACGCCAGCAACAGCTACCTGACCGCGATAATGAATGTGGCGGTGAAGGAAAACCCCGATATTCCCATTGTTACGCACTTGGACCACGGCGACAACTTCGAGACCTGTAAGCAATTCGTCGATGACGGCTTTACATCGGTGATGATAGATGCCTCGAAAATGCCCTTCGCGGAGAACATCAAGGTAACAAAGGATGTAGTTAAATATGCCCACGACCACGGCGTCGTGGTTGAAGCGGAACTTGGCCAATTAGGCGGCATCGAGGAAGACGTTGTCGGCGTTGACGACGTGGCCAAGCACCTGACCGACCCAAACCAGGCGGTTGAGTTCGTTGAGAAGACAGGCGTCGATTCGTTAGCCGTGGCGGTTGGGACCAGTCACGGGGCATACAAATTCAAGACCGAGCCGAAGCTCGCGATTGACCGGATACAGGAGATACAGGACAAGCTCCCCGGCTTTCCGCTTGTGATGCACGGCTCGAGCAGCGTCTTGAGGGAATTTGTGGACCTTATCAACAAATACGGCGGCAAGATGCCCAACGCGATGGGCGTGCCTGAGTCGGCGATAACCCAGGCGTCGAAAATGGCCGTCTGTAAGGTGAATATCGATACGGATTTGCGGCTGGCGCTGACGGCAAAGATTCGGCAGGTGTTTGCGGAGAAGGCGGGGGAGTTTGACCCGCGGAAGTATTTGGGGCCTGGGAGGGACGCGATAAAGGCGATGGTGAAACACAAGCTGCACGTTTTAGGATGCGCGGGCAAGGCGGCAGAATGCCTGTAAGGCATTGCTGATTGATGATTGCTGGTTGTTGATTGAATCAATGGCGCGATAGTATGGGATACAGCCGGGACAAGCGGGGATTTTGGGTATGGTCTGCGCAAGCGTTTTGTTTGGCGTTGCTTGCGGTGGTATGCCTATGGCCAGCGATAGCAATATCGGCCGAGCCGAACGCCACGGCGTCTGCGGAACTCGGCCCCTCGACTTCGCTCGGGATAAACGAGCGGGAGATTGTTGAGGCGGCGTGCACGCTGATTGAGGAGGGCAAGTTTGATGCGGCGGGTCAGCTTATAGAGGCATCCGGCGGGACGAGTAAGGGCTGGAAGCTGGTTTCTCAATTAGAAGAGATAGTAGGACAATGGCGGCAGTTGCAGAAGAGTCGGCAGTCGCAGAAGGAGGCGGCATACAAGGAGCAGTTGGCTAAATTAGAGCGGCTTAAGGCGGGAAAGCCGGCCGTGCCGGCGCGGTTGGGTGCTTTGGAAGACACGCGGGTTTTTACCCAGCAATGGCTGGAGGGCGTCGGGGCGGAGGTGGGTGGTGACGCGAATGAGCAGGAGGAGCCGAACGGCCCTGTGGCGATATTAGCGGCTGTTACACGGACAAATGAATTTGCCGACGAGAAACAGAAGAAGGAACTGCTGTCGGACCCGTGTGTGCTGGAGGCGATTGACAAGGCCAAGTCGGAGGCGGCGGCGCTCGAGCGTAAGGGCAAGTGGTTAGACGCCTACATAACATGTTATAGCTGGCTTTCGGCGATGGAGCCGAACAACAAGGGCTATGAGGATTATGCGGAGGGGCTGATAGAGAAGGCGGAGATAGCAGCCGCTTTTCAGGACAGCCCCTGCGAGACGGGCAAGCAGCGGTTCGAGGGGGTAAAAAGGCGGATATTCGAGCGAGCGGTGGACGCGCTGAATTTCAATTATGTGAGCAAGATAGATTATCGAGAGATGGCGGGCAAGGGGATAAGACGGTGCCGGTCTCTGGCGGAGGTGGTGGGGACGCTGACAAACAAGAGCACCCCTGCTAACGACATGCAGGGGCAGGCAAGTGAGCCGAATGCTTCGGCGTTGGGTGAGAGTTTCAAGGATTTTGTGCCTGATGCGAATGCGATAGCAGGACTGAGTTCGAGGTTAGCTGCGCTAGAGCAGGAGACGGCATCGTGGCCGGAAGGAGCCGGCAAGGACAGGTTTATAGCCGTGTTTGAAAAGGTGTTAGAGCTTAATCTGACGAGCGCCCGGCTGCCGGAGGAGGTGGTAATCGCGGAGTTTGCGGAGGCGGCGTTTGGGGCGCTCGACCCATACACTGTTTTGGTCTGGCCGACGCAGGTGCCGGATTTTGAGAAGGTGATGACAAATGAGTTTTCCGGCATCGGCATAGAAATAATCAAGCAGAAGGGGCAGTTGACGGTGGCGAGCTTATTGCCCGGGACGCCTGCGTATAATTCGGGGCTTGACGCGGGCGACGTGATAGAGAGCGTGGACGGGGCGGCGACGAAGGATATGTCGCTTCTGTGCGCAGTGAAGCGGATAACGGGGCCTTCGGGGACAAGCGTGAAACTGGGAATAAGGCATGAGGGTGAGCAGCAGGTGCGTGAGATTACGATAACGCGTGCGAAGATAACGGTGCCGACAATCCGCGGGCGTCAGAGGACCGAAGAAGGCAAGTGGCAATATATGGTGGATGAGCAGGAAAGAATCGGGTACGTTCGGCTGACCAATTTTGCGGAGAAGACGGCATCGGAGCTTGAGGAGGCACTCAATTCGCTTGAGGCGTCGGGGATGCGAGGTTTGATTCTGGATTTGCGATTTAACTCGGGCGGTTTTTTCGATAGTGCGGTTGAGGTGACGGACGAGTTTTTGGACGAGGGATTGATAGTGATAACCCGGCCTCGGTTCGGGATACCGACATACGCGGCGGCGAGGGGCAAAGGGACGCATCCGAAGTATCCGATGGTTGTGCTGATTAACGCCGGCTCGGCGAGCGCATCGGAGATTGTTGCGGGCGCTCTGGCGGACGCGTCGCATAAGCGCGCGACGTTAGTTGGAGACCGGACGCACGGCAAGGGGGTTGTGCAGGGGATAACGCATTATCCGGGCGAAGGCGCGCAGTTGAAATACACGATGGCGTATTATCATTTGCCTTCGGGGCAGCGGGTCAAGAGCAAGGAGGAGGCGGAAAAGGAAAATATGAAGGACTGGGGCATCGGGCCTGACGTTGCGGTGGAGCTGCGGAGCGACGAGTTTCGCAAGATGAACGACATCCAGCGTGATAATGACGTGCTCGTCAAGGCGGGGCATGATGAGGCCGTAAGCCCGCTGAAGAAGCATACGCTGGAGCAGACGGTGGAGGCCGACCCGCAGTTAGCGACGGCGATATTAGTTATGAAGAGCAAGCTGATTCGCGAAGAGGCGAAGAAAAGTTAAAAGTTAAAAGTAAAAAGCAAAAATAAATTGTCGGTTGTCGAATGTCGATTGGCGATTTGAATGGAGGGGAGAAGTTTTAACCACGGATTCCGCCACAGGCGGACAAGTAACACTGCTTCTTTACCACGAAGAAACTATGAAAGCCAGGCCTCGATGTGGGCGGTATAAT